>JAQTLZ010000001.1 GCA_028714635.1 Candidatus Paceibacterota bacterium | reverse complement strand
CCAACCCAATGAGACTGATGAGCATAATAGCTCGATCGAATACTTCCACATCAAGCTTTGCTTTGCGTCGCACCACAATGAAGACTAGTGTTGCGATACAGCCAAGACAGTCCGTAAACAAAACAGCCGTATTAATCCTTTCAGCCCAGTCAGTCCCCCAAGTAGAATAGGTAACCACATTTACTGAAGTGGTAACCGCAAAAACAACCCACGTCGCAAACACGGGCGCGGTCGTACCAACAAAGACACCTTTGTTGTATTTTATGAACGCGGCAAGGAAGATTACACTTGCCACTAACAACAATCCCGTCGGCATCTGAAATCCTCCCCTTGAGACTTTCACTTCGAATTGTTGAGTCAGGAGAATTCCTGAATCTCTCAACTTTCGATTTTCAAACAACCAGCTATTTACCTCTAAATGGTATTATGGCATATTTCAATGCTAAAGTCAATTGTCTCAGGATCTGAAATAACCTTCATGTATGGTATTATTTCGTAATGTCCGACAAAAAAATTGTCACGCGTTTTGCTCCAAGCCCTACCGGGCTTTTGCATGCGGGGAATTACCGTACTGCTGTTTTTTCTTACCTTTTTGCTCGGCAAAATAAGGGAAAATTTGTGCTTCGCATTGAGGATACCGATCGAGAGCGCTCAAAGAAAGAGTACGAGGATAACATTATTGAAAGCCTGAAATGGCTTGGGCTTGAACATGATGAATTTCATCGTCAATCTGAAAAAGTTGCGAGCCACAAAAAACATCTTCAGAATCTTATAGATAAAGGCATTGCTTACATTTCCCACGAAGAAAAAGATGGGAAGCCGAGCGATGTTATTCGTTTCAAAAATCCCGGGACAAAAGTAACATTTAAAGACCTGATTCGCGGGGAAATAACGATGGACACGACTGATCTCAAGGATTTCGTTATCGCAAAAAGCGTAGACGAACCCCTTTTTCATCTCGCTGTTGTTGTAGATGATTTTGAAATGGGAATTACCCACGTAATTCGTGGGGAAGACCACATTTCAAACACTCCTCGACAAATCCTCATCCAGAGGGCAATCGGCGCACCAGAGCCAATATACGCTCATTTACCGCTTGTTTTGGCCCCAGATAGGACAAAGCTGTCCAAACGAAAGGGCGCTTTAGCAATAAGCGAATACCGCGACCGGGGCTATCTTCCAGAGGCGCTTTTGAACTTTATGGCATTTTTGGGCTGGAACCCAGGCACCGATGCAGAGCTTATGTCCCTCGACGAGCTTGTAGAAAAATTTGATCTTTCGAAAGTACAAAAAGGCGGGGCGATTTTCAATGAAGAAAAATTGAAGTGGCTCAATAAAGAATATATAAAGAAACTGCCCCAAATCGAACTCGAGAAACAAGTCTTTGCAGAATTTGAGAAAGCAGGCAAAAAATTTGAATCGCATATGTTCAAAAAAATGCTTCCCCTCATCGTGGACCGTATTTCGACATTTGGAGAAGCAAAAGAGATCGCACAATCGGGAGAATTTGATTTTTTCGAAAAACAGCCTGAATACGAAATTGAAAAAGTGCTTGCTAAAAAAGAGCCGAGCAAAACAAAAACGGCAGAGCGGCTTTCAGAAGTTTCGAAACTTCTTGCCGGAGTTTCAGAATCAGAGTGGAATCAGGGTGGAATTAAAAGCGCGGTATGGGACTACGCAACCAAAGAGGGGAAAGGGGAGGTGCTGTGGCCGCTTCGCGTATGCCTTTCTGGGCTCGATAAATCACCTGACCCATTTACCATTGCGGAAATTGTGGGCAAAAAAGAAACGCTGGAAAGAATTAAAATCGCGGTTGAAAAGCTTCACGCTTAATTTGAATCCCGTAGTAGAAAATGGCATTGGAGCGAGACATTAATTTCCAAACAGTCATGAAAGAATTAAGTTTATCAGTACAAATAATTGAAATAAAACACCTGCTCCAAAGGAGCGATGCCATTTTTCACTAACCGGATGAAGAAACATGCCATATCTTTCTTTTTCATATTCCTCACGCTTCTAGGAACTTATAGCGCACCCAAAATTGTTCGGGCACTCACTCAAGCTGAAGAACTCCAGCAAAAGATCGACGAAAGAAACAAGCTCATCGCCGAACTTGAAGTTGAAATCGCAAAATACTCCACTGCCGTTGGGAAAATCTCGACCCAAGCCCAAACACTGAAAAATGCGATCGCCCTCCTTGATACAAGCATAAAAAAACTAAGCACGGAGATAAAAGCAACGGAAAGCAAGATCACCACCACAAGTCTCAAAATAGAATCTCTTCAGGATCAAATTGCCGACAAGAAAAATAAGATCGAACACGATCAGGCGGCGATCGGCGAAACTTTGCGACAACAAGCATTTGTGGAATCGAATTCTCTTGTTGAGACAGTCTTGAGCAACACCAATCTTTCTCAATTTTTTGACGAAGTAGCGACCTTGGAAAAATTCAGAGGGGAAGCGCGAAATATGGCAGCCTCGCTTGCTGATGAGAAAAAAGATCTTGAAGACAAGCAAAACCAAGTTCTCACGCAGAAAAAAAGCCTTGTCGATTACCGTTCACAGCTTGCGGACCAGAAGAAAATCGTAGAAGGGACAAAAACTGACAAAACAAAAGTTCTCACTCAAACAAAAAGCCAGGAAACTCAATACAAAGCAATTATCAACCAAAAAACAGCGCAGAAAAACGCTTTTGAACAAGAACTTTTCAACTTCGAATCACAGCTCAAAGTGGCCATTGATCCATCCAGCCTCCCGTCCACTCGTCCCGGTGTACTTTCATGGCCTCTCGGACACATTGTCATCACCCAACTTTTCGGAAAAACCGTTGCCGCGAAACGCCTCTACGCTTCCGGAACACACAGCGGAGTTGATTTTGGAACACCAATCGGCACGGCGGTGAAGGCGGCCCTTTCCGGAACCGTTGTTGGGGTGGGAAATAGTGATCTTTACCGAGGATGCCAATCATTCGGAAAATGGATTATGATCGCCCATCCGAACGGACTTTCTACGCTTTATGGGCACCTCTCGCTTATGAAAGTGGCAAAAGGCGATACCGTAGCGACTGGCCAGCTAATTGCATATAGCGGAAACACGGGCTATTCAACAGGACCGCATCTCCATTTCGGAGTATATGCGACACAGGGAGTGAAGATCCAACCATATCCTTCCGGTTCATATTGCAAAGGAGCTCTCCTTCCACTCGCTGCCCACGAAGCCTATCTTGACCCGATTATCTACCTGCCCGAAACAAAACCATAGACGTGTGGATTACCTCCGAACGCTCGAAACTATTCCTGGGGTATAATGAAAGTCAATGAAGAAAGGGAACAACCGCGGATTTATACGCCTCATTATTCTTATCCTCGTCGTCCTCATAGCGCTTAGCTATCTTGGTTTTGACGTAAAGAAAATTATTTACTCGCCGACAGTTACAAAAATAGCATCGCTCATATGGAGCCTTCTTGTGCTCATTTTTAATCTTCTTATAACCATACTGAAAACAGCTTGGGTGACGGTCACACAAGGCCTCAAATATACGACTAACTTAGTTCAAAATATAAAGACGCCTTAGTTTGTAAATTTCGCTATTTCTTCGGCAACAATTTTAGGGTGAGTGGCGTGTGGAGAATGGTTCGCTCCATCTACAACGACAAGTTTTGAATCCTTAATATTTTTCTGCATAAGATAAGCATCTGAAAGAGGTGTTATTTTGTCTTCTTTGCCCCAAATGATGAGTGTGGGAATGGAAATTTTCGAAAGCTCGGGCGTGAGATCGCGAGAAATGAGATTTTTCATTGTTTCTCTCATATTTTCTGGCGCACGGCCATAATCATGTGCACCAATAATTTTATAGAATACTTTTCGGACAAATGGAAAATCTAGGAAGATTTTCCCCACCTGTGCAAGAGAACCGAAGACAGCACGCTTTGCACGCAGAGGAAATTCATTATGAACTACACCAGCAGAATCAAGAAGAATCAGTTTCTGAATGAGGGTCGGATTTTTAGCGAACGCTGCAATAGCAATCCTTCCGCCGTTTGAATGTCCGAGAAGAATTACGTTCGACTCATTTTGAAGCACTTTTTCAAGCCAGGTAACATATTCGGGAAGCGTCCAAACTTTTTCAGATTTTTCAGTTAGGCCAGGAACGCGAAGCATGACAGGTTCAAAACCTTTCGCGCGCAACTCCGCAAGGCAAGGCTCCCAGGCCTCAAGTGTATACGTCCATCCGTGAATAATGTGAATCTTTATATTTTCCATTTTTTTCTTTGAGCTGCAAAAATTGCTTCCCTTCGGCACAATTTCGATGCGTCGGACGGATTCAAAAGAAGTTTTTCTACTACGCCCTCCAAATACCGTGCACCTTTGAAAAGAATCGTCTCTCCTCCCTTTAATTCTCTTTTGAGATACAAAAGGGCTTCGCCAGGCATAAGAAAATGTGCAACCTTTTTTTCTCCGAGAGCTTTGACCAGCAAAGGATAAGTATATTTTGTGAGTCTCGGTCCAACCAGAATAACCCGCGCGGGGGAGACAGACAAGATGTCTTTTACAATATCTGTGTGCTCCGCCTCCTCGCTTTTCCCTTGTTCGATCATATCTCCGAGCACAAGCCATTTTTCACCCAGGGCCGGATGACGGCGAGTAAGATCGAGCATGGTGCGCATTCCATCCATCGTCGCGTTGTAAGTGCTATCAATGAGCGTTGTGTTTTCTATTCCCTGGAATACTGAACTTCGGCCGGGAGGAAGTTCGAAATTTCTAAACATCGGGTCAACCTCAAATCCAAGCGTCCGAACGGCAGTCGAAACCGCAACAACCGAGAGGGAAGAGGCTGGGGGAACCAGTCGCGGAAGCGAGAAATTCCCGATCAGTGTTTCGATCTCTACGCCTTCATTCACAATTTTAAAGCTCCTAATCTCTTTTTCCGAAACGGGTATTACTTTTGATTTTGTACGCTTCGATTGCTTTGTTATGAAATGATTGTCTGCGTTTAAAATAGAAAATGCTTTGGCATGTTCGAGAAAATATCCGAATTCGTTTGCCATTGTCTCTTTGACTGCCTCGCGATGATCTCCCGAATGAGAAGTAACGATGCGATCAAAATTTATTCCGTGAGCTTCTTCCAAAGAAAGCCATACGATTCCAGTGGGTTTCAGGAGCTCCGCCAAAAATTTTCCTTCACCCGGACGTTCTGCATCAGCTTCAACTACATAGAGTTTTTCTTTTGGAAGTCCTCGAAAAGCGCGAAATGGCGAAAGAAGAGCAAAAAGAGGCCATTCAATGATACTGAAAGATTTTCGCTGAAGTCCGAGAATATGAAAGGGAATTCCAAACGCGCTGTTTGCATGGTGGGAATAGCGAGCTTCATTACCTAACTGAGCCTCGAAAAGGTGTAGAAGCGTAGTCTTTCCGCTTGAACCAATAACTGCTAACACTTCCGGATTCCAGCGACGCAAATAAATTCCAGCCCAAAACCTAAAGTAGCTGGCTACAAAAAAATAAATTTTCTTTTTTATGATTCGAAGAATTCTCATACCCCCCGTTTAATTTTACGCACAGTTTCAACAACAAAATTGATCCAATATCGTGGACTCAAAACATAATCCTGCGCAGGAACATATTTTTCTTCTCCTCCGCCGAAACCCCGCTTAAATTGCGACAATCCATACCACGGATGTTTTTTATCATCTTCAGAAACAATTCCCCAAAAATTATATGAATCGCATCCGCGTTTTTTCGCTTCTTTTATTGCCTCCCACTGCAAAAGCTCCGATGCGGAAATAGAAGGGAAGGGGGTATTTGAAGCCCCGTGGTGATAAAATCCGGAACTCGAAGTATAAATGATAAATGCCGTTGAAATATATTCGCCTTTATATTTTCCAAACCACAAAAGGGCCTGATTATTCTCTAGAAAAGTTTTGAATTCATTCTCCAAATATTTTCCTGAAAAAGGAGTAAAATTTTGGCGCTTCACCGTGTCCATATAAATTGACCAGAATTTTTCAAAATCCTCCATCGATTTCGAGGATTCGATTTCAACTCCATCTTTTATCGCCTTGCGAACCGCATAACGAGTATTTTTTCTCATTCCAGTTTGAAGTTCATCTTCAGTTTTAGAAAGAGAGAGAACAGAGGTGTGTTCAGAATGCAAATGAATCGGAGCTTTCCGAAATCCGAGTTCTGTAAAAATTTTGGCGTGGGCAGGGGAGTTCGCGAGGATACTGCTGACCCTGATAAAGTGGCAATTTTCCATTTTGCCGATCTTTATCGATTCGTCTTTCAAAAGTTCGAGAATTTCTGAAGTTTTTCCCGAGTATGCAGGATCAATCGCGGGACTATGGTGCCACGCAAGGAAAGTCCCCCGGCGGGCGACAATTTTTGTGACACTCGAAACCGCGACAAGCTTCCCTTCATTATAGACACCAAGTCTCCAAAGTTTGTTTCCCATCTTTTTCTCAAACTCTCCCCAATTCCAAGAAATAAGAAAAGTTGCCGGTTTAACCCGCATGAGAAATGATTCAAGCTCTTCTTTTGAATTAATTTCCCTTACTTGCATGGAAGAAATCTTTTATTGCGTTTGCGATTTTTTTCGCGTCCTGCACTGATATCTGGATACTAGTCGGCAAATTTATCGATTTTTCCGAAAGCTCTTTCGCGCGAGGGTTCTCTGCGAGCGCAAATTGAATTTTTTCATACTGAACTCCTTCTGGGGCTATCGCGTCCGTATACCAATTACCAAGGCGCACTCCTCGCGTCTTCAAAAACAATGCAAGCTTTGATGGCAGATCGATAAGGATTGTGTAGCGAAGATAGATGCTTTTTCTTATTTCATCTTTCACTTTCAGAGGCTTCACGATTCGAGAAATCGAAGCGAGTTCTCGTTCATACACTTCTGCTATCTGGCGGCGATGCTCATTGAACGCAGAAAGCTTCGCAAATTGATGAAGCGCAACAAAGGCCAAAATATCTGACATTTTATGAAAGACGAAGCTTGGTTTGCCTCCGGAAAGTTCTGTCTTTTCAACTGCTTTTGAAAAAACCCCTAAGCGCTTGCAAATTTCGATGAAGATCTTGCCGATATTTGCTGCGGAATAAAGCGGTTTTCCCAAAGCAAAGATGATTGGATGATTGAGTTGTTTCTTCACCCAACCCCATTTTGATTCAGAATATGATGCGTAGAGTGCCCGGACATTGTTTGCGATTCGCGCATCTTTCACTAAAAGTACGCCACCAAACACCGAAGAAAGAACTTTATCCCGCCCGAAACTAAAGAAACTTGCATCACCGAAGCTGCCAACCTTCTTCCCTTTATATTCTGCACCAAGCGCATGCGCGCAGTCTTCAATGACAAAAAGATTATGTCTTCGGGCTATCAAAAGAAGTTCCTCTAAATGCGCCGGCGTGCCGAATGTATGTTGGATGATGAGTACCCTACTTTTCGAAGTAATTTTTTTCTGGAGGTCTTCAGGATTCATCGTAAAGTCCTCCAAACTATCGACATAAACAGGCTTAGCACCCACCCAAAGTATCGGCCCCGGCACTGCGACGCATGTGTAGGCTTGAAGAAGCACTTCATCAGTTGAAGAAAGATTTAATGCAGAAAGAATCGCAAACAAACTTGTTCGCCCGCTATCAAAAGCAAAGGCGTGGGGAAGGGGAATATAGGTCGAAATCGCATGCTCAAGGCGACCCCTAAACCCAAGAGTCTTATTCCTCGTCCACGGAAAAAACCGCAAGCGAATTGCGAGGGAAATATCGTCGCGCTCAGTGTTTGGCGAAAGGCTCGTAAAAATCATAACGGTAGTACTAGAATATCATATTCCAAATTTTCTTTTTTGATTGAGAGGGAAGGGCCCCCTCTAGCTTCATGTCGCACAAGATACATTGTGCGACGTATAGGCACTTCCAGAAACGGCTCTCCCCTAAAGTTATCCACACCCGTTATTTGAACGACAAAGGCCGACCTTTTAAAAGGTCGGCCTTTGTATTTAATTATTTCTTTGCTAACTCAACTCCTGCTTTACCCCAACAAGGTTGTGACGCCTTCCAAGGCTTCGTACCTTCTTTTTCGTAAAGCACCTTTGCGTACGCGATGTTGCCATCAAGCGTATAAAGGTCGAGCCCGAGCTTTTCTGCTTGTTCTGCGTGGTAACCCTCATTGATCTGCATAACACCGATATCATGAGCGTTCACTTTACCGCGAATGATCTTTCCATCTGTGCCGAACTGTCGGAACTGCGATTCACATCGGGCAACTTCAGCCAAGATCGGAGTATCCTCAAAAACTTCACGGACGTGAGCCTCAAGAGTAACCGGCTGATCAACTACAGTACTTGTGAGATTGAGATCAGGAGATACTCCAGGATTTATCGCACTCACTAGCATCATTATTCCAATTCCAGTTGTAAGTCCTAACATAATTTTTTTATTAAAATATCGGCCGTTAAGCCTTTATTTTTAATCCGACCCGGAAGATAGTGCTGAGTAATAACTGCATCTTCCTGCCCTTAAAAGAAAAAATCAGATTGCGTCTGATTTCCTATATACTAACATATTTGATACCCTCCTGTCAAGGGTTAGACAAGGTTTTTCCTTCCCTGTCAACTCGATTAAATGGCTCTAAATATAGCTTAAAATGAAAAAAGAGGCCTCTTTTGTTAGACCATATTTACGATACCTTTGGCTAGTTGCCCCTCACTTTGACCCTTTTATCTTAAATCCAGGGAATTTTGAAGTTTTTGTACTCCGGAAAGAGCGATTTTTCGTAAAAAAGCCTAGAAAACACTTCGGCTTCAAGTTTGGCGCCGTTTATAGCAACATGTGGCTTCCCTTCTTCAGGCATGCCGACATACACGAGTATGGCGTCTAAATTAAGCGCAGAGCGGTTCTTTTCCATCGGTGGCTCAATCCCCTTTCTTTTCATATGGAAATAGCATATCGAATGAAGGTCTATCGTCCTATGGGTCAAAGGCCAATTCAAATGGTACCGTTCTACTGTAGCTTTCAAGAAATCCCTATCAAAAGAAGGGTTCTGCCCTGCCGTCGTGTGGTCAGAACTCTTCAAAGCCCAAGCAAGAAAATGCTCGACAATCTCTTTATCAGTTTGTTTCTTACTATCCCCTGCCCCCTCCTTGGTATAGCCATTAATTGCGAGAGATTCTTCGGATATATGCGCACCTTCGAAGACTCTGCATTCTTCATAAAATGTTCGCTTTGGATCAAGAAAATCTACCGCTCCGATAGAGAGAATGGAGTTTTTAATCGGGTCAACGCCAGATGTTTCGATATCTACAACAATCATAAAAATTAAGGGATCTTGCAGCCAGGGCCAATGTGAAGCCCGAAGGCCTCGGCCTCTTTTGCACTCGGAAAAGTTATTTTATTTTTTTCGGCAATCCTATTTGCTCCGCTACAAGTCGGATAATAATATGCAGTGCCCGTTTTTGATGCCAAAACCATAGAAGCAGAGAGTTCACTTCCCTGCCCCGCTGCCACAACTTCACTGGTTGAACTTGTGAAATTTTCTATTCGAATCGGCGTCTTCTCCCCTTCTGAAATCGAGAGTCGGCCAAGCCCAAACGATGCCGAACCCACCAAAATGATGAGAATGACTACAAAAATCCGCTCTTTAGTACTAGAATCGAGGGTCTTGATTTTTAGAGGAATATCATTTATACTCATTGCACTAAATTATAACACGCCATGGCACATACAAAAGCAGGAGGAACAGCGCGTAATCTTACAGATTCAAACGCAAAATATCTCGGTATCAAGCTTTACGGAGGAGAGAAAGCGAAACCGGGGAGCATCATCGTCCGACAAAGAGGAACGAAAATTTTGGCTGGAAAAAACGTAAAAATTGGATTGGATCACACTCTCTATGCAATTAAAGAGGGCCTCGTAAAGTACGGAAACAAGAGACACATGAACTTCAACGGCAAAACTCAAGTAAAGAAGATAGTGAGCATAGGGTAGGGACCCGATGCGCAAGACCTTGAGCGTTCTGTATTCAGAATGCGAAAGGTGTACAGCACCTGTAAGGTGAGTGTAAATTAAAACAAAAAATGACCCTCTCGGGTCATTTTTTTAACGTTCGAGAGCGCTGTCTATGTGCCTCGCAGATTCAGCAATTTCTCGCTCTCTCTGAGCTAGATCTTGGGGAGGTGTATTTTTCAATTTCTCTACCAAATCAGATAATGTGTGAATGGCAGCAAGTACAAGATCCTTTTCACCAAGAATACGTCCTTGTTGCACAAGACCCTTTAGCACTCTTTCTTGATCAATAACTATCCCCCTCCAATGTTCTATCTTTGCCTCTACTGAAGCCTCGGGTCTTAATACCACCTTTGGTATTCTTTCTTTCAAATACGGTTCGTTTATAATATCTTTCCCACCTTCAGCTTTTCCATGAGCAAGAATTTTTTGCCCCGCATCATCATTAAAGGTGCTTGACGAAATACCTTCAAACTTTTCTCGTTCAACATCTTCAGGCGTCTTTGAATATACAGTTGCATCAACAAGATGCGGCTCTTCGGATTGAACTGTTTTTGTTTTTGATTGTTGGGGCGCTCCTTCCCAAGAATTTTCTGCCTTAGTCATATCATTATTATATCCTCCTTCTCGCAAAACGCAAAGCAAAAATGCTCCACTTTGTGGAGCATTTTTGCTTTTGACTCTATTTGAATTTAAGCCGCCTCGACAGAGAGCGCGAATGTGGCATTTTTCTGCCCAGCCTTCACTTCAATCTTGTGCTCCCCCACTTCCTTGATCGGCTTCTCGAGCGTAATGAAATCAGGAAGAATATCAATTTGAGATTGTGCCTTTACCGCCTTTGCAATTTCTTCTTTATGAATTTGAGCAAAAAGATGGCCTTTTTCGTTCGCTTTTTCTTTGATAACAATCTTCAAAGCTCCGACAGCCTTCAAATTCTTCTCCAAAAGATTTTCCTGGATTTTCTTATCTTCCACATCTCTCATTTTGAGCACCTCAACCTTTTTCAGGCTTCCAGGTGTTGCTATCTCCCCTATCCCCTGCGGAATAAGATGGTTCAAAGCGTGTCCGTCAGAGACGTCTTTTATGTCGTATTTCTTGCCGATATTCTTTGCGTCTTTCAGAAGAATGATTTTCATATAATTCGAACAGTATAGCAGAATTTTCTACTCTGTCTACAGTATACGCTATTACTTGCCAAGAAGAATTGAGACAGCCTTCTCAAGCTGAATATCCTTCGCATTTGCAGAATCCGCCTGTTTGGGATCGGCTTTCACTTCGATGTCAGGCTTCAACCCCTCCTGCGAGATTGAAATGCCGTTTGGAGTAAGCCATCGGGCAATCGTAATTTTGAGAGACGTGTCCGGAGTGAGAGAAACGAGCTCCTGAACAGAACCTTTGCCGAATGTCTTCGTACCAACGAGTTTTGCAACGCCGTGCTCTGAAAGTGCGCCCGCGAGAATTTCTGCTGCTGAAGCCGAACCCCCATCAACAAGGATAATCATCTTCAAATCCTTTGTAAAAATATTATATCCGGCGCTTCGGTATGACTGTTCCGGAATATTTTGGCCGAAATTTTCTCTTACCACCACATCCCCTTTTGGTAAAAACCAGCTTGCCATAGAAGTTGCCGCTTCAAGATATCCTCCCGGATTTCCTCGAAGATCAAGGATAAGCTTATTGGTATGAGCATTCACAAATTCCTGGAGAGCGTTTTTGAAAAGTACTGGAGAATTTTCGCTAAAGCTATAGAGTTTTATCACAAAAACTCCGTCGGGTCTCTTTTTAGTCTCGATTGTCGGAATATTAATCACATCACGAACCATCGTAATTTCTATCGGCGTTTTTACTCCCTCTCGCACAAATGTTACTTTGATTGAAGTTCCCTTCTTTCCACGAATAAGCTGAACCGCCCCATCAACCGACATATCAGCGGTTGATTTGTCATCAATTTTTACAATTCTGTCGCCCGTTTTGACACCGGTGCGATATGCTGGAGTATCTTTGATTGCAGAGATAACTGTTAGAATTCCGTCTTTAATGCCAATCTCCATTCCCACACCCTCAAAATTTCCCGCAATTTCGCTTTTAAACATTGCCGCATCTTTCGGAGGAAAAAATACTGTGTACGGATCACCGAGCGACTCTGTGAGCCCCGCAATCGCACCCCAAACCTTGTCCTGATCGGTGACGGGAGTGGTTGAAGTGCCGTGAGTCGGCACATATTTGTCACTGAGAAGCACCCACGCTTTCCAGAATGGAGAAAAATCCACAGCAACCGGTTTCGCATCTTCTTTATTCGTAATCGTCGTAACTTTTTCGATCGCCGGACGCTTATCAAGAGCAACATAATAGCCAGAGAAAAAAGAAGCGGCCAGAAGAAGAACTCCTCCGATAATCAAATATATTTTTTTGCTTGGAAATGAATTCATCCCGTTAGAAGCCAGCTTCGATTATCTGATAAATGTTCATATTAAGCATGGTTTGTAAATATTGGTTGCTTCTAACGGGATTCATTCTCTTTATGAAAAGAAGCCGGAAGCTCCCGGCGACTCTTACTTCGTTTTATTATCTCAAATAGAAACACCTCCGGCAAGCCAGAAGATTTCCCCCCGGCGCCAACTTTTGAAAAAGTTGGCGCCGGGGTATACTAATTCGTATGAGAAACACATATGTATACGACAATGTAACTTGGATCGATCTCGAAAGACCGACGCGGGAAGAAATTGCGGAAATTACAAAAACGTACGACATCCATCCTTTCATCGAAAAAGAGCTTTCCAGCACATCCCTCAAGCCGAAAGTGGAATCTTACGACAATTCCCTTTATACCATTCTCCACTTCCCTGCCTTGAAGCACGGCCATCCGCAAGAAGAGGCGCAAGAAGTTGATTTTATTATCGGCAAAGATTTCATCATAACCGTCCGCTATGACAGCGTAGACGCGCTCGTTGATTTTGCAAAAGCATTTGAAGCAAAATCAATAACGGACAAAAAATTCCGGATTATCGAACCGGGCGCTATCTTCGCGCAAATGATCTTGCGTCTCTATCGAGCTGTAGACGAAGAAATTGATATTTTAAATGGATCTTTGGAGCATATCAAAAAACAAATTTTCAATGAGAAGGAAAGAGATATGGTTATCGCCATCTCTCACGCAGACAGAGGACTATTGAATCTTGAAAAGGGCCTTCTCTTCCACGAAGAAATTCTCGAATCATTAGGACGCTCTGGCGAACACTACTTTGGAAAAGATTTCGTTGTGAGTTTGAACAATGTCCGGGAGATGCAAAAAAATATAAAACGCTCGCTCGAACAAACTGCGCGCTATTTGGGAGAGCTCCGTAAGACGAATGATTCCCTGCTCTCACTGAAGCAAAATGAGATTATGCGAGTCTTTACCGTCATGGCATTTATTATCTTCCCGCTCGCCCTTTTGACCGATATTTTGACCATCGACAGCTCTTCAAATCCATTTCATGGAATGCAAAATGAATTTTGGATCATTTCAGGAATTGTGATTTTCGTGGGACTTTTCATGTATCTCTTTTTCAAAGGCAAACGCTGGCTCTAACTTTTATGGCACTTACGCTTTTCGATACCCTCTCCGGCGAGAAAAAAGAATTCACTCCCCTCTCCGCGCCCGAGGTGACTATGTATAATTGCGGACCAACAGTCTACAACTATCTTCATATTGGAAATCTTCGTACATTTGTCACGAACGATATTTTACGCCGAACGCTTGAATGGAATAATTACGAAGTGAAGCAGGTGATGAACATTACGGATGTAGATGACAAGACTATCCGCGGAGCACAGGCAGAAAAAGAATCGCTAGGAGATTTCACGAAAAAGTATGAAGGATTTTTTCTCGAGGATATAAAAGCATTGAATATAGAAATGCCGTGGAATATGCCTCATGCGACGGAATACATAACACAAATCATTTCCCTTATCCAAAAACTCATTGCGAGCGGAGCGGGATATAAAACAGACGATGGCATTTATTTCGATGTGACCAAAGCAAAAAATTATGGCGCGCTTGCTCGACTCGAAAAACGCACTGAAACAAAAAGTAGAATTGCAAAAGATGAATACGACAAAGAAAACCCGAGCGACTTCGCCCTCTGGAAATTTCACAAAGAAGAAGATGGGGACGTTAAATGGCCGGCGTCCTTCGGGGAGGGCCGTCCCGGCTGGCATATCGAGTGTTCCGCAATGTCCCAAGCGCTTCTTGGAGACACCATCGACATCCATACCGGAGGAATTGATTTGATCTTCCCCCATCACACCAACGAAATCGCTCAATCAGAAACCGCAACAGAAAAACATCCATTTGTAAGATATT
Source organism: Candidatus Paceibacterota bacterium (assembly GCA_028714635.1). Lineage (NCBI taxonomy): Bacteria > Bacillati > Minisyncoccota > Minisyncoccota bacterium. Next base: position 242,267 of record JAQTLZ010000001.1, on the reverse strand, counting down.
GGCTCCACGGAGCATTCCTGAATGTCGCAGAGGGCAAAATGGCAAAGTCAGCCGGCAATTTTATCCGCCTTCGAGATTTGAAAGAAAAAGGCATTCATCCCCTCTCCTACCGATATTTTCTGCTTGGTGCTCATTATCGATCCCCTCTTAATTTTTCATATGATGCAATACTTGGAGCACAGACGACACTGGAAAATATTGTCCGAGAAATAAAAATGTTTTCACAAGAAGGAACTGCTGGCAAAATCCTTTCGTCATATCGAAAGGATTTTTCCGGCGCGATTGACGACGATCTCAACATTCCCCAGACTCTCGCCATCCTTCACGCACTTCTTAGTTCAAAAGAAAAACCAGAAGACAAACTGGCAACAATAATCGAATTTGATAAAGTCCTCGGACTGAACCTCGTCGGACTCGCAAAAGAAATGAAAAATATTCCGAAAGAAATTTTGGCAATCAATGAAAAACGAGAAATCGCAAGAAAAGAAAAAGATTGGAAAAAATCCGATGAACTTCGAGCTGAAATTGAAAAAGCGGGTTACAAAGTGCTCGATGGGGCGAAAGAAACAACTATAGAAAGAAGTCTCTCTTCTTTATTGACAGAATCGATTTAATACAATATTATATTTTCTAGCTCATTTAAAACGTTGGCCCGCAAACTCTGCCGTGTAAGCAGCCTAGCGACGCCACAAGCCCCCGATCTTACAGACCGGGAGAAAGGACTTGCCCATGGAAACGGCAACCCTTAGACAGGCTGGGAAGGTTTTGGAATTGTTCTCCAACATTTCGTTGGGTCATCTCCAAGACGTACTCGGAAGTGGTCTCTTGAGCGACTTACTTCAGGCCCCTACTGGCCTCAATCGATTTGAGTTTCAGAAGGCGTGTCAATTGTTGTCGGTATACCGGATTCCGGTTAACCGAACTTTGTCTTTACCGGAACTCCTCGAAAGGCTGAAAATCAGGAGAGTTGACCCTGAAATCTTAAGCTTCGCCGGAGAATATTTCCCGCCGCGCGAAGACAAAGGCGAGCAAGAAATCATTTTGCATAAACCCGGTTTGAGCAGCATGAGTGGCTGGGATAAGCAAAACGGTCATAAAATCCTCCTGAACAGGATGAAGATCGTCGATTGTGTCCCTGGTGATTTGATTGACATGCTCGCTCTAGTCGATCATAAGAGGACGTTCGCAGACTTGACCTATTGCGTGGCGCTGAAGCACAAAATCCGCACCCGGTCCGGTAACAAGGTTCCCCTTCTCTTTCCGAGTACCGGAACTGGAACCGAGCTGACACTTGACCTCGTCGGACTCAACACCATCAATCCGTGCATACTGACGATCGGTCGGCGGAAAACCAAATAGTACACTCAACTCCCGTTTATACACGGCGTAATGAAGTAGCGAAAGCGAGCTTCATTACGCCGCTTTTGTTTTACCAATTTTCTCTCCACACCTTAGACACACCTTATAAAGGTTCGTAAAGTGACAGCTATTTTTGTCGCGTGCTAGAATAACGAAATGGCGACTAAACCGGCCCTCAAAAATAATCTCCGAATTCCTCCGCAATCGCTTGATGCTGAAAAAGCCCTTTTGGGTTCTATTATGCTTCGCCCGGAAGCGATCAATGAAGTTTTCGATATTGTAAAATCGGAATCTTTTTACGCAGAAAAACATCGCATCATTTGGACCATAATGATGGAATTGTATGCAAAATCGACTCCTATCGATCTTCTTTCGCTTTCCTCACGCCTCAAAGAAAAAGACCGGCTTGAGCAGATCGGCGGTTCAAGCTATCTTACAGAAATCGTAAACACTGTTCCTTCTGCCGCAAATATCCGCCATTACGCAGAAATCGTGCAGAAAAAGTGGATGATGCGCGGTCTTATTGACGCTTCCGAATTTATTTCACACCTCGGATATGACGAAGCGGGAGAACTTGAAGAAGTGCTCGAAAAGGCCGAAAAAAGGGTGTTTGAAGTGACTAACTTTTCTACCGTTCATAAATTTATCGAACTCAAAGACACGCTTCACGAAGCGTGGGAGAGACTCGACCGACTTCATAAATCGAAAGACGAGATGCGTGGAATTCCAACCGGTTTCAAAGATCTCGATATGAAGCTCGCGGGATTTCAAAAATCAGACCTTATCATTCTCGCCGCCCGCCCAAGTATGGGAAAGACTTCCCTCGCCCTCGATATCGCACGCCAAGCGGCGCTCAATCACAATGTACCTGTAGGAATCTTTTCTTTGGAAATGAGTTCTCAACAATTGGTAGACAGGATGCTTGCATCCGAGTCGCGGGTTGATGCATGGAAACTCCGCACAGGAAGGCTCTCTGTGGAAACAGAATTCGACCAAATTCGAGATTCTCTGGCTAAACTTTCGAAAGCACCGATTTTCATTGACGATCAGCCTGGCAACAACATTTTGAAGATGCGTTCTGTCGCCCGCCGACTGAAAGCGGAAAAAGGACTGGGCCTCATTATCGTGGACTACCTTCAGCTCATGGTCCCAACGAATTCCCGAAGCAATGACAACCTGGTTCAGCAAGTAACTGAAATTTCACGTTCATTGAAGCATCTCGCCCGAGAGCTGGATGTACCCGTGCTCGCCCTCTCACAGCTCTCCCGAGCCGTAGAACAACGCGGAGGAAAACCTCGCCTTTCAGACCTTCGAGATTCTGGTTCTATCGAGCAGGACGCCGACGTAGTTATGTTCATCCATCGCGAAGACAAACAAAAAGAAGATACTGGCCGACCAAACATCGCTGAAATTATGATTGAAAAACACCGAAACGGCCCAACAGGAAAAATCGAGCTCTATTTCGACGAAAAGCGCGCGACATTCCTCTCAATGGAAAAAAGCGAGTACGGACCGGTAAATCAGGAGGTCAACGAGTTCTAGACTATCCTAATCTTTTTCATAGCACCTTTCAGAGCATGGCCCAAAAGTCCCGTCACCACTTTGGGTTTATACAATTCCGATACGAAAATTTTCTCCCAAATTTCTGGGAATACATTCAAAGCACCGTATTTCTTGCGAAGATCCAAATACCAAGAATAATCATATATTTTCCAAAACTCATCTTTTGGATAATATGACTGGGCATAGAACATTTTCCGTGCATTATTTTTCTCAGCAAAAATTTCTACCTGCCTGTTCCGCTCTACCACACCTCTTTTCAAAAACTTTTTCGACTGTCCGTAAATACCGATATTGAGTAAATGCGTATCTTTTGTTGAATAGTGAGGAGAAAGTTTTTGTGCAGTTCCTGTTGCCTTTATAGGGCAAAGCCACACTGGGTAAATTTCCATCTCACGACTATTGAAATCGAGATATTCCATTGCTTTATCGAATGGGTAATAGAAATCCTGGATAAGATAGTTTTGAGAGACGTTCGCTACGTGCAAACGCTCATACAGCTTTCGAGTATTCAGGAATCTGTCGAATATAATGCGATTCAATGCCGTGCTTGGTATGTGAAATATGGCAAGAGCATATTCCCCCATCCAAAAAGCTCCTCGATTATATCTAAAAAGATACTCCTTGATCGGAACGTAATCAGAATATTCTTTACCGTTTTCTAGAATCTTTTTCACATGGCGATAAAACCACGGATCAGTTTGGTGATTAAATGTTTTGATATCACCCTCGGCAGTTTCTGAAAAAATTCCTTTTATAACAACTGCGCTTTTCGGTGAAAAAATAATGCCTTCAAGATAATCATTGGTCTCTCGCTTCGATTCTTCCCTCAAACAATCGACCGTGCTTTTTTCATCATTAAAAAAACGATACGAAAGTTTTACATAAGGTTTTGCCACAATGAGCCGCAATTTTACCAAAGTTACAATAGCCAATGTTCCATAAGAACTTGAGATTCCATAAAAGAGATCGGAGTTTTGATTCTCAGAAGCTTTTATTACCCTCCCATCACCCGTGATAAGTTCATATTCAACACAGGTGTCATTAAATTGACCAAATTTAAAAGAGGAACTTTCTAGTGCCGCTCCCTGAACTCCCCCGCCCACAGTAATGCCCGGAAACTCCATGACGACTGCTGGAACAAGACCATATTTGAGCGTCTCCTCCACCAAAAAATCCATTGGTACATTAGGTTCGACTAAGGCCCATTTTTCTTCGGTGTTTATTTCTAAGACATGATTCAGCGAGGTAGTGTCTATATATTCAAAATTTTGTTGTTGAGAACGGGTGGTGTTGGTACTGCCATGTTTAAAGCGAAGTTTTTTCTTCTGATCGCCTTTCTGCCAGTTGCGAATCTGTTCTGTAATAGTCTGAACTATATGGTCGTGGACGATGTATTCTTTTTTCATTGCAAAAAGTATATCAGTGGTAAAGATGATTGGACAACAGAGAAATATGCACAAAGTTTTGTGCTTTTGGTGCTGGAGAGATAGAATAGAAGAATTATGAATGTAATCGACAAGCTTACAGAACATTTTCGGCGGTTTCCGGGTATTGGCCCTCGACAGGCCAAACGTTTTGTCTATTCCCTACTCACTTCGACAGATGCTTACAGAAAAGAACTTTCTGCGCTTATTCTGGAGCTCAAAAATGATATTGCGGTGTGCCAGTCGTGTTTTCGCTTTTTTGCCGTAAATGGGAGCGGAAAAAATCTGTGTGCCATTTGCGCTGACCCACATCGGGACAAAGAAACGCTTCTCATTGTAATGCGAGATGTTGATCTGGAAAATATCGAAAAATCTCACGTCTATCGGGGAAAATATTTTGTGCTAGGTGGAGGAGTGCCCATCCTTGCGGAAAATCCAGAAAAAAACGTCCGCACAAAAGAGCTTCTCGAAATAATCAAAAAAATGTCGACGCTCAAAGAAATTGTAATGGCAATGTCTCTGACTGCGGAAGGAGAAAATACAGAGGAATATCTTCGCTCCACACTCTCCCCTCTTTCGAGCGAACGTAAAATAAAACTCTCGACTCTGGGTCGCGGACTTTCTACTGGCACCGAACTAGAATATTCTGATTCAGACACTCTCAAAAACGCTTTCAAAAACCGCTCATAATTCGACTTGGAAGCTCAGCTTCCAAGTGATTTGACGAAGTGAAAATATGCTGATATGGTATGCGAAGAGCAGCTGTTTTTTGTGTCCATTGTGGACTAAAGCTCCTCGAAAAAGACCTGTACCAACTAGGAGGGAAATACCATGCACCTCAAAAGGCGCCTATACCACATCAAGCACCCAATAGCAAACGCGATATATGTGTTGCTTACCCTCGTGGTGATTGCAAATATCATCATTTTTGTAATCTATGCGAAGGAAGCCAAAGTGAGCTCATCACCGACAATTTGGGCCATTCTTTTTTACCTCTCTCTTTGGATTCCTGTCGTCGCGCTCTATTGGATAGGTGGCGCAGTAAAAGATTACGAGCGAGACGTCGGCTGGAAACGCTGGTTCAACGAGACATATCCCAATTTGAACCACAAGGCAATCGAACAAACGGAAGAACACCTCAGGGGAATCGAAGACAAATACCGCGGGTCAGTGCGGTACGATAACACTGCCGAAGCGGTATACACATCCTTGGTTCGCGAGAGCCTAGGTGAGCGCATGGAGAATAAGTTCACCACTGACGCGCTCCAAGCATACAAGTACTATGCTTTTGGCATCGGGAAATTACCTGAACCCGAGGAATACAAGTGAGTCAACGAAACGAAAATGGCGCCGAGCTTTATGCCCCGCGCCGTTTTTTTATTGTATTGATTTAATCTTCACCTCAAAGAATGGCTGTCGGTGGCCTCGTTTCTTGTAGTATTTGCTTTTTGCTTTGTATTTAACCACGTCGATTTTTGGAGCTCGGCCGGCTTTTTCGAAAATAGCAGCAACCTTTGCACCCTCGATAAATGGAGTTCCGATAGTCGTATCTTTGCCGTTGTCCACGATAAGCACTTTGTCAAAAGAAATAGTGTCGCCAGCCTTGAATTCCCCTGGCATTTTCTCAATTTTAAGGACATCTCCGACGGAGACTTTGTATTGCTTGCCACCTGTTTGTATGACTGCGAAATCCTTCATAGTGGCACTATCCTAGCAAAAGTGGCTTAAAATGGCAAATTCCCTCACTCCTCCTCGCGGTCCGGACGGTCTAAAACGATAGCTCCAATTTCTAGGGCGTCCCCCGTCACCCGAAGCACATCCTTATCAATCTTCTTAAATTCCTTTTGGGAGGCGTTGTAATGGTTTACCGTCGTCGCCAAAGCGTTCCCCATCTTGCCGTGATAGTCCTCGTAGCTTTTGAGGTGCTTACCGAGCTCATCCACTCTTTTAATAATATCCTTCGCGGTATCCTCGATTTTGAGCGCGCGCAGCCCCTGAAGCACGGTCTGGAGGTATGCAAGAAATGATGTCGGCGAAACAATGATAACTTTGTACTTGCTTGCTGCTCGTTGAATGAGATTTTCGTCGTCATCCTGATTCCCGCCGATTTTATTCACGATCAAATCGTAATAAATCGCCTCGTGGGGAATGAACATAAAGGCAAAATCCATCGTGCCATTATTCGGCTGAATATATTTTGAAGTTTCCAGAATTCGGTTTTTTAAATCATTCAGAAAGACTTTTTCGTACTCTTTTTTGCGAGTCTCGTCTTTTTCTTCAACAATACGATTGTAATTTTCAAGACTGAATTTAGAATCGATCGGAATAATTTTATCTTTCACAAAGACCACAGCATCCACGATGGTCTCATCCGGAAATTTGTATTGCATCTGATAAGAGCCCGGAGGCATGACATTTTTGAGCAAAGTTTCGAGATAATATTCGCCCAAAATCCCCCGCTGTTTCGGATTCTTCAAAATATCCTGCAAATTCTGAAGCTGATCAGCAAAAGAAATAACCTGCTTCCCCGTCTCTTTCACTTCAGTAAGCTCGCGAGTGATGTCTTTAATGAGCCGTTGCGACTCGGTAAATTGCGTGGTCATCTTTGCATCAACAGTCTTATTCACATCATGAACCGTACGAGATAGTTCATTCATCTGTTCCAAAAGAAGCTTAAACCCCACATCTTCGCCTTTTTCCGGCGACTTTTTCATATTCATCCGCACCAAAAAAATGATGACAATTGCAACAAGTACAATAAGTGTGGTCAAAAGAGTTATCAACATACTGAAATTATAGCAACAATTTTTTAATAATGGTAATTTTAAATGGGAAGTTTAACCGTCAACTCTGGAGAATGAGTCATGTACACCTCGCAAGAAATTCTCGCATCTCCGTGGTTTCAAAAGATTAAGTGGCCGCAGACAAAAAAAGAACTTGAACAAAAGTTCTGCGACCATGAAATCAGAAACGCGGGAGATCTTGAGAACCATCTCGCTGTGTTTCTGAAGCACGGCGTCCTCTGTACAACCGAAAAACCTTCGGATCGCCCGAGGGAAGCAAACAAGGATGCCTTCACTACTGGCCTTCACTACGAAGATCACCTGAAAGGTCTTCGAAAATTGTAGGTCCGCACGTCCTAGATTCACCCGAGCCTTACCGCCCGGGTGTTTTTCATTTGACACCCCACAGAAAAATAGCTACTTTTAACTTGGAAATTAACCCTTTACGAAAGAGAGGTGTCCGGTGGAAAGAGAAAAAAGAGAAGAAGCCGGACGCAATGATCCGTGGAATAATTTCTGGCTGATCAATCTTGCGTGGCTTTGCGTGTTCGCATTAGTGATGGCTCTCAATGTCCGTTATACGTCACGTGTACCCACACCGCCAGAAGTAAGGGAAAATCTGGCAATCATCGGAAAGAACTTCGTTATTGTCGCCTATTTCTACTTAGCGACACTCCCCGCTCTTCTTTTTGGGACAATTTGGAGAGACAAATTTGTCAGATATCACGTCCTCTCAATATGCTGGCTCATCGGGATGTGGATGTTGTACGATGCATACGTGAATGAGTTTATTAAGGATTATTTCAATCCGTATCAATAGCCGGTGCGCTTGCGTGCCAGCTATTTTTCTTTCCTCTATTTTTGCTATACTATCCTCATTACAAATTCTTATATTTTCTATGTCCATCCAGCAATCCATCAAAGAAGAAATTAAAAAAGCCATGCTCGCAAAAGATGCTTTGCGACTTGGTGTTGTCCGAGGGATTTCTGCGGCGTTTACCAATGAGCTTGTGGCAAAAATGAAAAAGCCGACAGATGAGCTTTCTGACACAGATGCCATGACTGTCATTAAACGCCTCGTAAAGCAAAGAAAAGACTCAATAGAGCAGTTTACCAAGGGCAACCGAATGGACCTCGTGAAGGTCGAACAGGCCGAATTGGGCGTACTCGAGACCTTTATGCCAAAAATGATGAGACAGGACGAAATTAAAAAAATCGCAACTGCTATGAAAGAAAAAATGGGCGTGACGGACAAAGCGGGTGCGGGAAAACTTATGGGTGCAGTAATGAAAGAAACAAAAGGAATGGCTGACGGGGGCGACGTAAAGGCAGTTGTTGAATCACTTTTTTAAAACGAACCGATACTTTCTCTTGGACCAAATTGGTCCGGCATACGAAACTCCGATACGCGCCGTCCGAAGGACGGCGCTTTTCTGTATTTTCTCTTCTCCACTTTCTATCCAAAGCCCACTCAGAGGCTTAACTATTTTTTTGTTGAAGCGTTTATCAATTCTTAGCTCTCGAGTGAGCTTTCCCGGCCCCTCAAAACTTTCCACTCCCCGAATCAAAACCGCAGCCGGATATTCCTTTGGCCCCGTGACAATGTTGAGCATCCAATACATTCCATAACAAAGATAAATATAAAAACGACCCGCCTCTCCATACATAATTTCAGTCCGTTGCGTCCTCCCCCTGCAGGCATGACAAGCCAAATCTTTCTCGCCATCGTAAGCCTCTACTTCTGTAATTTTAAGCCTCACAATTTTCCGCCTGATTTTCCGCACCAAATATTTCCCGAGCAAATCCGGAGCGACTTTAAGTATCGGCCGATTGAAAAAATTTTGAGAAATAACCTTTTTCATTTCTTCAGAATATAAAAAAGTGGCAACATTGTCATGTCGCCACCGAACCTCCTCTAACCTCTTCCACAGTCTCTCTGAATCCATCTTCGAAGGCTGAAGCAACCCAGCCATGAAAACGATGGCATTGATCTGGCGCGTTGAGAAGCGCAGAGTCCGGACCGCGGTTTCGGATGATCCCTTCTACAACTCTGCGTCCCATCTGCTTCATCCATCCCCATTTCCAGTTATTGCCACTCAGTCCACGAGGGTGGGGGCAAGAGTTGAGATCGAGACCCTTCTTATATGCTTCTTGTCCCTCCCGCATATACATCGCAACTTCGGGATCTAATCGCTGCATGGTATCTCCTCTCCCCACAAAGCATCCCTTCTTTCGTTAGCGGGATTTTTCCCCGATCGAAGAACCTCCAGATCCTTCAGAGGAAAAACCGGTACCGGCGGAAGAACGCTACTTGGTGTAGTTTCTTCTGCGACCTTTGAACCCACTTCACACCGATGATCCTGCATGGCTGCTCGTCTCCTTTTTTTGACAGAACTTTCCCAAACACCGTGTCTTTGCGAAGTGCAACGACTTGTCTGGAAACTGTTCGTCTGTTCTCACAGATGCCCAATTTTCAAACAAGAAAGCCTCCCCGGAGAGGGAGGCTTTTGGTGATGTAAGTGTTTGTATTTTTCAGTTTATTCGCAACACGGATCAAAAGTCTCCCCTTTTTGAGAGTTAATGATAATCTTGCAAATAATGTTTCGGCTCAACTGCATATATCCATCATAACCCTGCCTACCTTGCTGTCAAGCAAGGTGTGGAAAAGAAAAAAGGCGGATGCACAACACAACCGCCCTCGAAAAACCTGCTCTTCATCGATAACTCACTTCCGCCATCTTGAACGCCCGTTCCAATTGGGGAAACATCGGTTCAACGTCTCCGAAACTTGCAACCCTGTAGTAGGGGTCGAAGTCGACGCCGACCACGCCCGTCCGGAGAATCAACTCGTGATTGAAGAATTTGGCATTTACAACCCGCTTCCCGAATGCGTAGCGAGGCGTTTGCCAGAGACTAAACGCGCCGGCTTTCGGACGAAATGCGAGCTTCATACCATACCGCTCCAACACCGAAATGACCCCATCGAGACGACGTTTGTAAACCAAGCGCATCGCCTCGACATCTTGAGGACGATTTTGTAACTGACGAAGCACCGCCAAAGCAAGCGCCGCGCAAAAACCACTATCGATATTGGCTTTCTTCCGGCAAATATCAGCGATGAAGTCGGAGGAACCGACAATCGCGCCGATACGCCAGCCGGTAAAATTGCCGATCTTCGAAGCCGAAAATCCTTCAGCCCATGACAAATTCGGAAATTCAACCGCAATCTCCGCCAATGTCACACGCTTTCCAGTATGGTCGAGAAAGACGTAAGCAGCATCATTGAAAAGCCGGATACCGTATTTCTCGCAATGCGCACAAAGCTGACGAAGCCAAGCTCTGTTCATTACTTGCCCACTTGGATTATGCGGGTAATTGATCATGATGACGTCCCCTTTCCTTGCGCCGGTTCTCTCAGGTTCAAAGAGGAAATCGTTACGCATGTTCGTCACGAGCCTGCGGTGCTTCTTGATACCAAGATCTGCACACATATCTTCCGGCGGCGGATACCCCGGATCCGTCATGGTGTAGAGCACCCCGCGTGAACGCTCCGCTGGAATCCCGCATGCGCGCGGGATAAGTTCGAACATCGACTTCAATCCGGGCACGGGCACAAAAGCTACCTTGTCGAGATGTTTCGCCAAGGATGGGACGTGACAAAGAACAAAATCCCGCGCAAAATCAGGAACTCCGGGAGATCCATTCTTTTGGTACGTATGCATCGCTTCTTTGATCGACATCACAGCCCTTGCAGCTGCTTTGCGAGCGTAAAGAAATGCAGGCCCCGAAGGCAGGCCGACATCAAATCGATACAATGCGACGCCATTCGCTTGCGCGAATGTGCATTGATCGTCGACTTGATGGAACACGTTCTTCGGTCGAGACCGAAGCCACGACTGTCTCGCTTGAACCATTTGAACTCTCCCTTTTGTATCCGTTTAATCGCTGGTTTAAAACTCGCTCACAATGAGACGAGTTGCGTAGATCCTTCTAAAGATCCACGCAACTCGTCTCATTGGAAAACATCAAAGAACTCTCGGCATTGCTATTTTTTTGACACAAGCAAAAATGTTGTCGTGTTGAATGGGTCGTGATGCATGTTGTAGGAAACAATATTCAATCCGTACCTTTTTGCGGCAATTTGGGAAGCGAGGGTAGCAGTGGTCTTGGGCAAATCCCCTTTCGAAATTCTTTTGGCGCAGAGAGCAGTATCGTCGCTATCTTTGCCTGAAACAACTTTCAATTTCGGATAACTTTCCTCGAGAGTTCTTTTACATTGACTCACGGCTTGAGGATGGCCGAACACCTGCTTTATAGCTTCGACATCCTTTATTGATTTGTGGGCCAAAAGGCATTGCATGATTTCCATTCCGAGGACTGCTTGTATCTTGAAGGTATATTTTGCCAAAGGTGCCATGCTGGAAACATATGCGCCGGAACCAGAATTAGCGATAGCAAAAATCCCCAGATCGGTCTTTCCAGAATCTACTGCTTTCAGTACATTCTCTGCAGTCACCAAAAACTTTGGTTCGACTCGCATCTCCGAAATTCCATTTTCCTCGAGAAAACGCAAAAGCGCTTCATGAGTAAAGCATCCGTCGATACCGTGTATTCCTACGGTAAGAATTTTCTTCTTTGCAGGAAAAATATTTTTTATTGCTTCCATCCACTGAATATTCAAATTCGGCTTTACTCGGCTCTCTTTTGCGGATTTGAAAAAAGTCTTGGTCGAATCCACAAACCACTGATTGATCCATCTTCGGATACGATCTCTTTCTGCCGGAGCAATTTGAGTGATCTTTTTTGCTTGAGTGGCAATAGATTCCTCCACGCTTTCGAGAGAAATATTCTGTATTTCTTTGCAGGCTTCTTTTACAGACTGAAGCAGGTCGTGCGGGGCTTCGCGGATAATTTCGTTTCGAAGCCATTCGGGAGTGCTGTTTATCGTATGCGCGTATGCTCCAAAAATGGCGTTTGATGCCGGAACCGCCCATCGCATAAGTTCTTCCTGGGTCGGAGAAGATTTTCCAGCATCTTTTGCATAATTGCCAATAACTTTTTCTAAAATAATGGTGAGAACTTCCGGGACACTTAAAGTGATTCCCATCATAAAATCATGCTGATCTTCCGAACTGGCCGATAAAAATGCCACGCCTTGTTTTTTAAAAAAATCTATAAGCACTTTTGCATGAGGATTTTTCTCTCCATGAGAAGAAGTCTCAATAATCGCCCAGCGCTGGCCAATAAGAGGCACCTTCGCCCCATGAAGCGGATGCAAAGAAAGATGGGTTGCGCCAGTTTTCTCTATCACCTTTCCCAATCCCCTTTTGAGAGAACAGAGATCTATAAGAAGTTGTTTTTTGGTAAATTTTTTGCCAGAAAGCATTTCATCCAAGGATGAGCGAGGAACGGAAAGCCAGATCGCATCGGCTCTCCAAGCCTTATCCCAATCTGCTTTGGAACTATCGCGATTCACTTTCATTATTTTAGAAACGGGAGAAAGGGTATCGACCAAAAACTGGCCCATACTGCCTCTGGCGCCAATAATTGCTTGTGTAAATGTAAATTTTTTTGAATCCATTTGAAGAAAAATAAATTTGGGCTCTCGTCTGGATCTGTTAAAAATCCGACGAGAGCTCAAATTAGTTACTTTCGCACTTTCATGCAAAAGTCACTGGGTGCTTTTGAGGAGTTTGAATCCCGATGCGGTAATCCCACCGAAGAAAAGCATCGGCGGGGAGCCGAATACGTGCACCATGGTCAAACGGTGAAGCTTGCGAGCCGACTCAGTCGTCATGCAAGCTTCCACTTCGCCAACTGCGCACATCTCGGCCGCTTGTGCGTTGCTCTTCGCATCAACAAGTGTCGCCCTGTTAGCGACAAGTGTATCGAGAAGCGGAGCTGGAGAAACATGACTAGCGATCTTAATCCCCGAAAGAGCGTTCGGAGTCCCGCCTTGCTCGACGATTAAGGAGAGGTACTTCAGATTACGTACGGCAAGCTGCATTTCGTCGAGAGCCATTTGCTGTACGAAGAAAAGCGGCAACGTTGCGGGATTTCCGAAGAAAACCTTATGCAACCGAGCAAACACGGCGCACGTCCAGAACACTGCAAGAACACCGTCCTCCTGCATTGCAATTGCCCTTTTGACCGCCGTTTCTGGCAAATCGCAAAGCTCAATAACCGCTTTGTTCTCGATACCCATGTGAGCATGCCAGAGCCGCGCGACCTGCTCCATGTTAGTGCCCGCAGGCCCGAGAGCGTAAGAGACAACCGCCCTAATCCTGGGAGACAACAGTGCTTGGCGTTTTGCCAGATCATTCCACCTCACAGCGTCGCACGCTGGAAATGTTGGTAATTGGTGCATACGACCTCCCTTCCCCAAAAGCATGAAGAACGCATTCTGCCCGAAATGGGCATCCACAACCCGCACGGGCATGAATCCAAATCTTCTGACCTGGAAATTGAGAACTTGCTTTTTATCCAAACGCTCAATTTCCAGATGAGAAAAAACTCCCGTTTTGCGGGAGTTTTTCTTTGCTAGGTTTAAGTTATAAATAGCAACAAAATCTCCCGTTTAACGGCTAAAATAAAAGAAATGAAAGAATTTGTCAGCTAACATACTCATAAATCCAGTTTATTCCTACGCATCATTTTTGTCAAACAAACTGTTATACTACCCCAATGAGCTTCGTAGTAAAGATATTTGTCGCGGTTCTAGTCCTTGGCGGAATTTTTTTCCTTTTGGAAAAAAATTCCGCCTCTGTCACTCCGATTATTGCACCGACGATATCCCCTACCCCAACCATTTCCTCCACACCATCCCCTGTTTCAACTCCGAGAGCAAACCCGACCCCCGCTCCGTCTATTTCAATCACGCCAGCCAAAATCATTCAAGGAGAACCAATCCTAGTACAAATAAAAAGCGCCGACTTGCCGGAAATTAAAAATATTTCTTTCGATGGAAAATTTTTAGGAGTATTTTCATACAAATCGGAACCGAGTGCTTTGATCGGTATCGATCTCAATCAGAAACCTGGAACTTACAAACTTCTCGCAACTTTAACTACCGGAGAAAAACTTGAAAAAAATATAACCATCGGCATACGTCCAAAAGTCGAAGCCCCGCTTGGCATTCCAGAAAAACTTGGGGGAAACACAGAAGAAGCAGTAACGAATGTCATTAGCACTATGGCGCAGGAAAGCCAAACCCTCCTCGGCATTAAAACGGCAAGCACAGCGCTTTGGACAGTGCCTTTCCGGTTCCCGCTCGCAGGCAAGATAACTGTTACTGACGATTACGGCTACGTTCGTCAAACCGTCGGTGAAGCGATCAATCATAAAGGCACGGATTTCCATGCAGACGAAGGGACACCGGTACTCGCAATGAATACAGGAATTGTAAGAATCGCAAGGTTATACCAAATTTACGGAAACACTGTCGTCATTGACCACGGTCTCGGGCTTATGAGCATTTACATGCATCTCTCAAAAATAAATGTGAAAGTGGGAGAGAAAGTAAACATCGGACAGACAATTGCTCTCTCTGGCCAAACCGGCTACGCAGAAAGTCCGCATCTTCACATCACAGTAAGAATCAACGACATCTCAATTGACCCAATGAAATTTATGGCGTTTTTTGCCAAATAGGAGAAAAATGTTAGTATTCTCCGCGTGTGCGGCCCTATCGTCTAACGGTCAGGACGGAGCCTTCTCAAGGCTCAAATCAGAGTTCGATTCTCTGTAGGGTCACAAATAGCAAGGAAACGGTTTTCAAAGGCTTCAAATCCTTTTTTGACCTTGAATTGCAACACATCTTGAGCAATAGAAAGTTCTGAAAAGATTACACGAACAATCTGCTCTTTTTCGTGTGGTTTTGCGAATTGATAATATAGAGCAACGTTTTTGACGAGTTCTGAAAGTTTTTGAACCTCTTTCATTGTCTCGTGCATTGCGATGTCTGATGCTTGCTCTTCGCTCTGCAACAAAGAAAGTTCACTATCAAGTTTTGTTTCCTCGGTAACATAACTCTCAGGTGTATACACTCCAGCCTTCAAGAGAGGTATTTTGTTCGAGCGTAGGTATGCAAGGTCTTCTCGTATCTTTTTCTTTTTTCTCTCTACTTGGTCGAGTGTTTTATGACGCTTCTCTTCGAGCAACGCAATCTCTGTACCTGCACGAGCATCCATCTGTTCTATTTCGTCATCGGTAAAATGCAGACCTGTAATAAGTCCACTGATTTTCTTATCAATCTTCTCAAAACTCAAGTTCTTGTCCGTATTCTTACAGTCTTTTGTACAGCGTGAATTGTAGTATTGAATACCTTTCTTTATGTATGGTGTGTATACACGTTCACAATGTGCACAACGTACAACACCTCGAAGTGGCTGGTCGAGTTTTTCCGTATAGTGAACGCTCACTTTCTTCTTTTTGAGCACAGCCTGAACGTCATCAAAGAGCTCATCGCTTACGATAGCTACGTGGCTGATACTTTGGATATATTTACCTTCTGAGTTGAGGGTCCTTCCTGTATAAAAGCGATTAGTAAGTATTCTGCTGATATGGTTTTCGTTTACAGGACGTGAGGTCTTTTCTATTTCCTCAAACTCGTCTTCCTCAGCGAGCATTTCTTCTTTTGTCCTTCTACGCCTCATCGGTACTGTGGTAAAACCTTGGTCATTTGCAAAGCGAGCAATGTCTGACAGGCTCCAGTCTCCTGTAGCGTAATACTCATACATCTGCTTGATTATGGGTGCACGGAATGGGTCTAGTGGTTTATCTTCCATTTTCCCTTGATTGAGATAGCCGATTGGTGCTCTGTAAGTACATATGCCTTTCTCTCGTGAGTTACGGATGGTGAGCGTTACTTTCTCACTTGTAACACGTGAGTGATGTTGAGAGAACATTCCATCAATATCCATATGAAGAGCACCTGAACTTGTCTTCTCGTATTTAGCGTATACAAAGCGAAAATCTACACCCTTACGCATAAGCTTTCGGATAAGAGTGTCATCTCCTTTATTTCTACTGATACGGTCCCAACAAAGACATACGACACCTTTGAAATACCCTTGGCTAACGAACTGAAGCATTCTCTGGAACTTTGGTCTATCAATTCTGTATTGAACCAAACCGTCATCGGTAATGTTTATATCATCGTCCTCAGTAAACCCTGAGTGCTTTTCGGAAATGATGCCGTCAGCAGAGAAACCTTTGATGGTGATTTGTGCTATGGAAAGTTTTTCTCGATGTGCAAAACGAGTGTTCTCTATCTTTTGATATGAAATGGAGTTCTTCTGGTTGTCAGCTTCGTCCGTACTCTTTCTGTTATATATCAAATGACAATCACGGTATTTACCAGAGAGTATTTCGGCAATCAAATCTTTTTCAGTTTTGATATTAGGCTTTTTCATATACATTTACATTTTGCGGTACTACTTTGCGGATGTTTCCATCTACAATTTCGTATCCTTCAGATACCATTCTCCTGTGAATGTTCCTGAGAACACCACCGAGTTCTTCCAAAGCATCAAGGGTATCTTTCGAGAGCAGGTGCTTTGGACCTTCACACAAAAGCTGGTCCTGCTCCTTGGAAGGTTGCGGTTGCGGAGCATTATTCAGGCTTTCGTGTAACTTACTCATAATAACATTTTTGATTAGAACTCTCGACCTTTTTTGCTGACTTTGAGACCTTTTTCAGTCTCGTAAAAAGCACGATGCTGGAGCATTGCTTCTCGATAAAGCTTTTCTAGTCGCATCCGCTTCTTGGTTGGTTTTCCGTTGTATGTGTGTCGATGTGACTTCTCTTCGAGCCTGTCTATTTCCATCCTTAGCTCAAGAACTCGAAACATCGGATAGTGTTTGTACCCCTTGTTTACGTTTTTTGATTTGTAGGTGAGCTCGTAACAATGACGACAACCGAACCAATCACCATCTTTGTAGAGCACACCAACACGTCGTCCACATTGCTCTCCGTTTTTGAATAGAGAGCACTTGAACCAATATCGTTCTCCACCTAGATGACAAGGTGTGGTGATGATGGGGACCTTGTAGTCGAAGTCCTTCTTTTCACCTGTAGAATGGTCAGTTTGCGAGTAAATAAAGCGAGCGTATTTTTCTTCGTCCCATACAGATACCTGCACAGATACGCTTCCGTGTGAACCATTTTCACCCCAAGAAACAGTGGTGTATTTGTAACCACCTTTCTCCTTGATGTCTCGCAGGAGCCACCATATTTCTATTTTCTTGCAGTCATCTGCTTCTGTTTTACTCATAATGTTTTTATCTTCCGAAATCAATTGAGAACCTCACTGTTATTGGTCATTTTTGCGAAACGAACTATCCACGTTTACATCGACCACGGCTGGAATTGAAACGTCTTTCCCGTTTCTTTTAGCCTGTATACGCTCAAGCTCGTGAAGAGCCCTGAAGATGCTTCTTTCAATGGTTGTCTCGTATCGAAGAATGGTCTCGATACTTTCGTTGCTCAACATATTCTTTACGTTCTGTCGTTCTTGTTGCTCATCATCCTGTCCAATTGGAAAGAGATTGATGTCAGCTCGATACCAGTTCATCGTTGCAGTCTCGACAAAGACAGCTCTTCGTAGTCTCCAGAGATTTGATACAACACGGTCTACCAGCATCTTTTCTATCGGTCCTACTGGCTGAAATTGGTCGTGTACGCTTTGATTGAGTTCTAGGAGTGTCTTCTCATCTTCACCATCAACAAGCACCTCTTTTGAGAGCAATCCGTGTTTGATTGCGTTGTACTTCGAGATTGCCTTTCCTTCAGTTGTTTTTGGACCACCTTTTGACTTGTTTTCCATAAGAATGATTTAGTTATTGGTAATAGCTTCAGCATCGTTCACGACATTCACTTGTTCACCACGAATATCCGCATCGGTGATACCAAAGCGTTCCTTCCACATATCCAATCGCTTCCTGTTTTCCTTGAAAGAAAGTACGTATCCTTTTCGAGTTTTATAAGGCTTGAGTTGTAGTTTTGCTCGTAAATACCACCCGACTTTTCGAGCCTGTAGGGTGTCATCGCTTACATCTATTTCCTTGTTCACTTCGTCAGTAATCTGTTTGACTGTTAGCTCGTTTCCTTTCAATTCGTACTCCAATTTCAGGACTGCAAAAACAATGTCGCTTTCCCACGAAAGACCACGGTCTGCTACCAGTTCAGCGTTGTATTGAACAATGAAAGTCTTGAGCTGATTTCTGATACTCTCGTCTTTGATGATGGATAAAAGTGGCATAACGATTTGGTTCAGTCGTGGATGTATTCCTTCAATCAAATCGTGCCTACGTTCTATCGGCTCAAAGTAGTTCTTCAGTCGCCACATCAGGAGCTTGTTTCGTATCAATTCAGCACCCTCATAAAAGCTCTCATCAAGAGTGCGTGGGATGTCGGTACGCAACTTTCCAGCACCCATTTCTTCAACGAGAAATCGGCTCTCAAGTGCCTTGTCAGCGAAGGTCTCACGAGTGGCTACAATTTTCGGACAAAATACATCGTAGGCTTTTACTTCAAAGGTCCCTTTTCCTTCAGAACGAAGCACGGACATTCCTTTCTGGTATCCAGTGTTCAATATCTTCACAATCTCTGATGTCATATCCGAGAACTTGAAGTCAGCTTCGTCTATGATGAGCGTTCCTTTTACCTCATTGATGATGCGGAATATCGGACTTGGAGTAGTCGCACCTCCAGTAAATACAGGCTTGTAGCAGAGTATTCCGATAGCTTGGAGAAAGCGTGATTTACCGCTTCCAAAATCACCAATTGCTCGTAGATACGGGACCTCATTGAACTTGTCGAATAGCCACGTAAACAGAACGTAGTAAGTAGCTATACGCTCGAATACCTCAGAGATGTCTAGGTGTTTATGGATAAAATGCTGTACTTCAGTGAGTATTTCTTCCTCGCTTTCATAAGGTGTAGCAAGTGATGGAAACAAGATGACGTTCTTGTCCACGAGGTTGTAATCAGATGGAAGTGGTCGATACTTTCTTCCGCCAATTTCCACCTCTTCCAGCAGGGTCTCAATTTTTCCATCTCTATCAATTTTTATGAAAGAGGTTTTGTTTTCACTTCGGTCAAACACCATTTCGTAGAGCTCGTTTGGCGTTGTGATACTTGTCTTCAGGATAATTTTTTCTTGTCTTTCTTCTTTGTTTTGCATATACATTTCATTTATGGGCTAGTAAGTTTTCCGCATTCCGAAGATGCGTGATTTCAGATTTTTTCTGACGTTAGCGAACTCAAGAGGTCGGACCTCAATTCGATTGCTCCAAAAGCCTTCAACCGCATCCGTAATTGCAGGATGATTTTTGAATACGAAGGTAGCCTTGTTGTGGCTTATCGGTGTGATGTCTACCAATTCATATCCTTTACATATGAGGGTTGATGCGACATCAATATCGTTCGAGTAGTAATAGTTTTTGTAATCGTCCAAAGGGACGTTGTGGAGCTCATCGCTCTCATTGTTTCTTTTCATAATCATTTACATTGGTGTTTTATGAGTAAGTGAACTTCCGCCAAGAAAAGTTCTATAGATTGATTTTTGCTTTTTGAGATTGTTCTGCGTACTTCCTGAACATTCAGGAAAACGAAAAAACACCCTTTATTTCAAAGGTGTTTTAGTCAGGAGAACTTATCTATTCTCAGGAAGTTTCAGGATTAGCCAGCTTTATTGTTGAAACGCACTCCAAAGCCCTTTATAACTTCGATGAGTGGCTTGGAATTGTCCTCCGTATTTGGCAGTTTTGCATAGCGGATAAAGCCGTTGCTTTTATCAGTGAGATTACCTTGTATAAGCTTTCGCATTTCTTCGTCAGACTTCGCTTTGGTCTTCGGTATTCTGCTTTTGATTTCAGTTATAAGAGGCTTGTATTCAATTTCTCCACCTTGCGGAAGGAGTGCGTATAAAGCACAAAAAACTTTGTAGTAGTCGGCTTTCTTCGAGAGGTTCAGTAGCTTTCCTTTGTATCGAAAATCATCACCTTGTTTTGTGATGTATAGCTCTTCGGATGGAAAGATATTGGATAGCCTTTCTTTCTCTGCTGGTAGGTCAGTATCGTAGAACTTCTTTGTTTGCTGGCTCATATACCCATTGAGAGCCTCAATCTCTTTTGAGATAGCATCCAAAAAGCTCAACACCTCAACGTGAACTTTGTGAACTTCTGACTGATTATCAAACAGGTCTCTATCAGCTATGTCTTCACGGAAATTGATGAGCATAGGGAGCACGCTTTCTTCCCACACGACTTCAAGATAGTCCTGACTTGCGTAAAGGCTTGTTACAGGCTCAATGAAGTCCGTATAAGTGGGCGACTTCTTCATTTCAACAAAAGTGTCGTATGTATCGAGTAGCTCAATCATTCGCTTTCTGAGGACCTTGAAATAGTCATTGAGGTCATCAATGCCTGATGTGAGATAGAACAATCCTGAGCCTCTGTATGCACGAATAATCGCATCGTAGTAAGAGAACAGAACCTTTAGCAGATAGATACGCTTGTTAGGCTCCATCTCCTTGAAATCAATACTATTGAAACCCTTTATGAGTTCAGCCTTAGTCTTCAGCTTCTGAACTTCTGGTTTGGTGCTTCCGTCAGCAATTTCTGTAAACAGTAAGCGTATCCCTATATCACGTGCCTTTGAAGTAAGGTCCTTTTCAATAGCAGACATCTCTTTGCCTGATGTCAAAATGTCGGTCTCCGCACACTCAACAAGTTCCAAAATAATACCTCCAACTTTCGCATCATCTTCTACACTCCAGATACCACGTAGTCGGTTTGCTTTTGATTTACTTGGAAAGTCCAAGTCGTACATCTCACTGTAGACCGAGATATTGAAGTCATCTTTGAGGAACTTCTCGAATGATTTATCAGTAAAACTCAGCACATAGCCACCTTCCATATTGAAAAGCTTTTCAAGTATCTTCTTCTCAGTGGTTTTGAGGCTACTCATATACATTTACATTGGTTTTCACGGTCCGTGCACATTGTGAACGTTGTGAAGGTTATGTATAATAATGTTATCAAATGTTAGGTATGAAATCAACGAAAAAAACACCGCAAAATGATGGGGATTTGCCAGAACTTCTCACTTTGGAAGAAGCATCTGCTTATCTCAAGTGTCATCCCAACACGCTTCGGCAATGGGATAAGAAAGGCATACTTCCTGCCATACGAATTGGTGAACGTAGAGCAAGAAGATATAAAAAAGAGGACCTCGAAAAGTTTGTCCAGTCGCCAAAGTAACTTATTAGCTAATCAACCAAATGTATATGAAAAAAGACAACGAACAACAAAAGAACGGACAGACCAAGAGTGGCTCACTCTATCTTTCTGACAACGAAAAGCGAGACATTGTGAAGTTCCTCGAAGCTGGAAAACCCCTTCCAGAAAAGTACCGCTTCCTTCTCTTCAAAGATGACCGTGAAGTCGAGCTTGTTTGGAATGGAAAGACTAACGAAGTTACAAACGTAGTTCTTCCATTCCAAGTAATTGAGCAGATTGATGAACCACGAGAAGGTAAAGAGTTTGGCGACAAAGGTACGTTGTTTGATTTCTCTGGTAAGCAAATTACTGGCTGGACCAACAAACTAATCTGGGGAGATAACAAACTCATTCTCTCATCTCTCAAGAACGGTCCAATGCGAAAAGAGATTGAAGCTCAAGGGGGTCTCAAACTTATCTATATTGACCCTCCTTTTGATGTGGGAGCTGACTTTTCAATGAACATTTCAATTGGTGAAGAAAATGACAGCTTCACAAAGAAGCCCTCTGTAATTGAAGAGATTGCCTATCGTGATACGTGGGGTAAAGGTGCAGACAGCTTTATTGCAATGATTTACGAGCGTCTGAAGTTGATGCACGAGCTACTCGCCGAAGATGGAAGTATTTATGTGCATTGTGATTGGCGAGTTAGTGCTTTTATGAGAATGTCGCTCGATGAGATATTTGGAAAAGAAAACTTCAGGAATGAAATTATTTGGTATTACTCAACACTAGGAAGACCAGATGATAGGTTTGCACAAAAGCACGACACTATTTTTTACTATGGAAAATCAAACAAAACGTACTTCAACGAAAAAGGAGCTCGTGTTCCTTACTCTGATGAATACATAAAATCTCACTTTAGGGATAAAGATGATAATGGAAAAGTGTGTAGAAAAAGATTTGATGCAGGTAAATGGAGAACCTACTATCCAGAGGAAGGAATGATACCGAACGATGTGTGGGAAATCCCTTACGAAAACTCGATGTCAAAAGAGCGACTAGACTACCCGACACAAAAACCATCTGCCCTCCTAGAGAGAATTATAAAATCCTCCTCAAATGAGGGAGATTTAGTAGCTGACTTTTTTGTTGGCTCAGGCACAACGATTGCAACGGCTGAAAAACTTGGTCGTAAGTGGATAGGCACTGACCTAGGTAAGTTCGGTATACACACCTCTCGAAAGCGAATGGTTGGTATTCAACGTGAACTCAAAAAAGCAGGAAAAGATTTCCGTGCATTTGAGATATTGAACGTTGGTAAATACGAGCGTGAAAGCTTCCTAAATACTAACGATGACTTACGTGCTGAAGAGAAAGCAAAACAAGCAGACCGAAAAGAAAAAGAGTTCATCAAGCTTATTCTCTCTGCCTACAAAGCTGAACCTGTTGAGAGCTTCGCACACGTTGTAGGAAAGAAGCGAGACAGATTGGTAGCAATCGGTCCTATCAACCTTCCTGTATCTTCAAAGTTTATTCGTGAAATTGTTAGTGAGTGTAAGGAGAAAAATCTTACTAAAATTGATGTTCTCGGTTTCGATTACGAAATGGGAATGAACTTTGGTGAGTATGCTGACGAAGGTATTGATGTTGCTTTCAAAATCATTCCACGTGAAGTGTTTGATAAGCGTGCAGTTGAGCGTGGTCAGGTGAACTTCTATGACGTTGCCTACATCGACATCAAACCAATTATTACTGGTAGAGGTTCAATGAAAGAACTCTCAATTGAGATTACTGACTTCTCTGTTTTCTACAACCAAGACAATGGTGCAATTGATGAAGAACTAAAGGCTGGAAGGTCAAAAGTAATCATCGAAAACGGTCAGGTATTGAAAGTAACAAAGGACAAAGATACCGAACTTGTATCACGAGAGGTCCTCACAAAAAAGTGGAGCGACTGGATTGATTACTGGGCGGTTGATTACAACTTTGCGGACCGTAAAGAAATCATCAAGGTTATTGAGGACGGTGAAGAAAAAGATGTTTGGACTGGAGACTATATCTTTGACAACGAATGGCAAAGTTTCCGTACAAAGAAGAATAGAAATCTTGAGTTCAAGTCTGCACCAAAAGAGCTTCCAAAGGGAGACTACAAAGTTGCAGTAAAGGTCGTGGACATCTTCGGTAACGACACTACCAGAGTGATTGATGTAAAACTATAATCCTATGGCACTACACAAAGATTTTCCAAAAGACCCATACGCAATCCTCAATCCTGAAATTAGGTGGTTTCCTGCTGATGAGGACCTTCGAGAAAAAGGATTTGAGAAGCTCATTCCTCCTCTCGTTGCAGAACTTCGTAAGCAAGTAAAAGCGTGGCGAGATAATAATTATGAGGGTGCTAGCGATACCTCAAAAGCACTTTTGACGTGGTGGTTCAAAGAAGAACACACTCTCTACAATCAGGACGGTACATCCTACAACTTCCGATACTACTTCTCTCAAAGAGAGGCTCTGGAGACCGTTGTATGGCTCTACGAGGTCGCTCAGGTGAAGGATAAGTACGATTTGATACGCTACAACTCTACAGGCGTTTTGAGCCCTCAGATGTTCACCGAGGATTGGCTCCGATTTGTCATCAAGATGGCTACAGGAGCTGGTAAGACCAAGGTAATGAGCTTGGTGATTGCGTGGGCGTATTTCCATAAACTCTACGAAGAAGGCTCAAATCTCGCAAAGAACTTCCTACTCATCGCACCAAACGTAATCGTGTTCGAGCGTATCAAGAATGACTTTGAAGGAAACAAGATATTCTTCTTGGACCCTGTTCTTCCTGATAACGGTTATATGGGTCAAAACTGGCAGGATGATTTCCAGATTACACTTCACCTCCAAGATGAGCTCAAAAACGTCTCTGATACTGGAAACATTTTCCTCACTAACATTCACCGAGTGTTTGAAAGCGATGTAAAAGATTACGATGCAGACGATGAGGATGCTTCTGAGTATTTCCTTGGAGATAAGCCAGTTACTAAAACAAATCAAGGAACTGTTGATTTAGGAATGGTAGTCCGAGATATTGATGAGCTTATTGTTATCAATGACGAGGCTCACCATATCCACGAAGAAAATGCGTGGCTCAAATCTATTCGTGATATTGATAATAAACTCAAGCAAAAAGGTGGCGGTCTTTCTCTCCAATTAGACGTAACAGCAACACCTAAAAACAACAAAGGTGCGATTTTCGTACAGACTATTTCTGACTATCCGTTGGTTGAAGCAATTCACCAGCGTGTTGTGAAGCAACCAGTTGTGCCAGACGAAGCAAGTCGAGGAAAGCTCAAAGAAGGTCAAAGCGTTGTATTCACAGAGAAGTGGAGAGACCACATTCACCTTGGTGTTGAAGAATGGAGAAAGACATACGAACAACTCCTACCTACAAACAAGAAGTCCCTTCTCTTCATAATGACTGACGATACCAAGAACTGTGATGATGTCGCTCAGTATCTTGAAATGAACTACCCTGAACTAAAGGGTGCGGTCCTTACTATTCACACGAACAAGAGTGGTGAGATTTCTGAGAGTACAACAGGTAGAAATCAAGAAGAACTTGAACAACTCCGAAAGCAATCGAACGAGATTGATAGCTGGGAAAGTCCTTACAAGGTCATCGTGTCTGTAATGATGCTCAAAGAAGGATGGGACGTAAAAAACGTAACTACTATTGTTGGTCTCCGACCATACGCTTCAGATAGTAAAATCCTTCCTGAGCAAACGCTTGGTAGAGGTCTCCGAAGAATGTATTTTGGAAGAGATGACATTGATGAATACGTGAGTGTTATCGGTACTCCAGCCTTTATGGACTTCGTAGAGAGTATCAAGGGTGAAGGCGTACTCCTTGAAAAGCGTTTGATGGGGTCTGGTTCAAAACCTATTTCTCCTATGGTGATTGAGATTGATAAAGAGAACACCAAGAAGGACATTGGAAAACTGGATATTGAAATCCCTGTAATGACCGCCAGAATACAGCGAGAGTACAAAAATCTTGCTGACTTGGATGTTTCTACTTTTGGAAACGAGAAGGTGCAGGTAAAGACGTTCAGTGAGCAAGAGAAACGAGAAATTGTCTTCAAAGATGTGGTTGCTGAAGCGGTCCATCACACTACGATTTTGAGTGGTGATATTGAACCAAACTACCAGAGTGTCGTTGGCTTCTTTGCACAGGCAATAATGCGAGAAATGCGTCTATTCGGATGCTATGACATCCTCTTTGGCAAAGTGAAGGATTTTGTTGAGAACCATATGTTTGAGAGCAAGGTTGAGCTCACAGACCTGAATGTTCTTCGTAACCTATCCGAAGTTGAGTACATAAAACTCATCAAAGACGGCTTCAAGAAATCAATCAACGAGCTAACGGTCCAAGACAAGGGTGATACCGAAATCAAGAACTACATCAAGGTAAGTGATGCACGCCCTTTTGTGGTAAATGATAAGGCGTTCCTCATTCCTCAAAAATCCGTATTCAACCGAATTGTGGGAGATAGTAACTTTGAGCTTGAGTTCTCTGCTTTCCTTGAAAAATGCGATGACACTATCTCGTTTGCGAAGAACTTCCAAAACAAGGAAGCGACTGCTCTCCGTATTGAATACAAGAATGCTGAAGGCTTTATCGCTAATTATTACCCAGACTTCTTTGTGAAGGTTGATGAGAAACAGGTGTACATCATTGAAACAAAGGGTCGTGAAGAAGAGGACGACAAAATCAAGTTTGAAAGACTTCAAAAGTGGTGTGAGGACGTAAACGCTCGACAAAGTAGAGTTGTTTACAAGGCTCTATACGTCAAACAAGAAGACTATGAAAAAAATCCAGCCAAGAACTTCGATGAGCTGGTCCGACTATTCTCAAAGTAGTTGGTGAATGAGTGAACATCGTGAACCATTATGAAAATACTACTCGCAGGACCAGGGACTGGTAAAACAACAAACATAAAGAACATCATTCAATCAAAGCCAAATCTTGATGGTGTTTTGATTATCTCTTTTACCAACGCAACTGTTGAGGACCTGAAGAAGTCCCTGATACCGATTGGTGTCAGTCCTGAGAATTGTATGACCCTTCATAAGTTTGCTGTGAAATACAATCACGACAAAAGTAGGCACGTTCTCGATATGCTAGAGATTAGTGAGCTTTCTCAAATCTCAAAAAGCACTTCTATAGGGTTCGATGATTTGTGCAATTTCTTCTCAGCAACAACTTTTGACCAGATGATTGCTCGCTTTGTCAGCTATGCAAAATCAAACCCTGCATACCTCAAAGATAAGCTTTCAGCGTACTCCGTATTGATAGTGGATGAATACCAAGACTTCAATAAAAATGAGCAAGAACTCATTGATTTGCTCGTAGAAGTAATGAGCGAGAGTTATATTCTTGGTGATGATGACCAGTGTATCTACGACTTCAAAGATGCCGATAACGACAAGATTATTTCGCTCCACTCAGACCCTTCTCACGAGAAGCTTGAGCACGAACACAAGTGCTACAGATGTCCTGACAGTGTGGTAGATAGTGCTACGAAACTGATAAAGAACAACACAAAACGAGTAGACAAAAAATGGGAGAAGACAGGTAAAGCTGGGACTATTGTACAAAAACAGTTTCCTTCAAACACCAACACGGCAGACTATATCTTGGATGAGGTCCAGAAGGTCATTGGAGCTTCAACTGACGAGAAGGTTCTGATACTCAGTCCTGTGAGATTTCTCGTGGAGAACCTCACTAACCGACTTGATGGTTCTGGTATCGACTACAAGAACTATTTTGTTGCTAAAGTAGAGCCCGAAATCATTAGGAAATCGTGGGTACTGAGAAGTCTTTTTGGTAAGCATAAGTACCTCAATCTCGCATTGATTGGATACAATGTTTTGTCATCAAGAAAGAAGCTCTACGAGACCATCAAGAAACACTATGCCAGTGGACAGGACTTTGCAGAGCTATTTGGTGTGGTCGCAAGCAAACTTCCAAATGAAGCTAAAGCAACATATGTAGATATTGATACGGCACTTCAGGAGCCTTATTTCCTAGACCTAGCAGATTTCTACAACAATGCTGAGGGTGATACCGAAGACGAAAAGCTTGAAAACCTATTCGTGCTCATTGAGGAAGATGTGGAAAAACGAGTAAACATAATGTCTATACATAAGTCGAAAGGACTTGGTGCGGAGCACGTGTTTATGATTGGTCTTATTGAAGGTGTTATACCAAATCGTGCCAAAGGAAACGACACTATTGAGAGCCAACGAAGACTTTTCTATGTGGGTATGACAAGAGCAAAGAAAGCCCTGCATCTCATCTCAAGTATCAGTATTGAAGGAAAGCACGTGAACACAGTGAACAAAGATGACTTCAAGTTTGATGTACGTTCACGACTATGGAAAGGAAAAGCTTCGAGATTTATCGAAGAAATAAACGCATAGTGAATATGTGAACGTTGTGAACCATTCTATGATTACCCCTAAACCAACCAAAAAAGAAAGACAGATAATCACAGAGGATTTTGTACAAAAGTCTGTCATTAGACATCTTGAGCTAAACGGCTGGAGCAAATCACTAACTAGTAAGGAGTTGTGGGAGCAAGGTGTTGATATAAAAGTCCGAAACAATAACTTTGCACGATACTGGCTTATAGAAGCCAAAGGAGACCCCTCAATAAAGGTTATAAACCCTTCAGGGAGCCAGAGTAGTAGCTTCAACTCTGCACTGGGACAGATACTGACAAGAATGCACCGTAATGGAGCAAGAGGTTACAAGTATGGCTACAAATACGGAGTTGCTTTTCCTACATCATTCAGAAAAATGGTCATACGAAAGATGCCGTTTGATGTGATGGATAAATTGAACCTGTATCTCTTTTTTGTGGATGAATTAGGTACGGTCGAAGAATTGAGCTGGAAAATGATAAAGGAAATCAATGGTAGTAAAAAATAATAAAGTCCCGAACTGGACCAATGAAGAAAGAGATAGGATTGTTGGAGCGTTCCAAATACTTCTCAGGGCAGACAAGAAGCAAAACCCTCACCTATATGAAATCAAAAAAGAAACCAGTAATAGACGAAACAAGAAAGATACGAAACATAAGTGATTATGTTTATGATTGTCTCAATCGTCTACGAGACCAAGCCGACCTCATTCTGTATCTTGGCAAACACAAAGATGACTTTGCTGAAGATGAGCCGAAGCGAAGTCTAACCATTATTATTTCGATGGTTGATGTCTATTCACGAGATGCGATTGTCATTCTCGGTACAATTCTCGATGAAAACAGGCAGACATCATCGCTCTATACGATGACTGACCACATCAAAGATGAAAAGAAGCGTAAGCGTTACCAGAAAAGACTGGATAGTATAAAAGCATCAATAAACCAGATAGTCCGTGCCAGAGGAAATCAGGTTGGTCACTTCAATACAAAACTAAATATCCACGAGAATGGCTTCGTCCATATTAACGGTATTTTTCAAGTGGACCCACGTTTTACAAAGAAGATAGCGAACCGCATAGAAAGATTTTACTGGGATATTAGAGAAGAACTTGGTGTTGAAGGAACTTTTGTCTTTCATAAAGGTGAACCAATCGCAAAATCATTTGCGAGATTGGTTGGTAAAGGACCTAAGAAGCCATAAGTGCTTCAAGCTTTTCGACTGCTAAACCGATATACTGTCTCTGTTTAGTAAGTTCTGAAAGCCACGCAATGGGTTCACAGTTCAAATCTACCTATCCGGCGGAATTTCGTAATAATTTATGAGAAATTTTGTGATGTCGAAGAAAGAAGTGGTCAGCGTCTCTGACGCATAATTCGCTCCTTTTGGGTACACCATATACATAAAGACCAAAAACTTCGGATTATACGCTGGGAAATAACCGAAAAAGGAGTGGAGATAGCGGTCTGCGTAATAACCTTTTCCTGCCGGGTTTGCGATCTGGGCAGTACCGGTTTTCGCCGCTACGCTCCAATTCTTGAGCTTCATGGTGCCATGACGAAGTGCTTTATCCACCACTTCTACAAGCATTTTGGTGATGGTTTCTGAAGTTTCTTTTTTGAGAACTCGTTTTTCCTCTCTGCCAGTGAACAGATCTTTTGAAAGCCCGACCGTGTATTTGAGACTTTTTACCACATGCGGATCAATGAGAACCCCGCCGTTCCCAAGCGTAGAAAGCGCGCGGACAGTGGCGATCGGCGTAAGTGCAATTCCCTGCCCATACGCTGCTGTGGCATGCTCGATATCTCGAGGGCTTTTTAAGTTTTCTACAAGTCCAGCTGATTCATTCGGGAGGTCAATTCCAGTCTCCTCGCCCAAACCGTAATTCAACATATATTTGGAAAAGAGGTCCTTCCCCATTCGAAGAGCGACGGTTGCCGCTCCGGTATTCAAAGACTGATTGAGCACTTCCTGCATGGGAACAACCCCACGGCCGCGAAAATCGAAGTTCGAAATTTTCAAACCGTTCAGTTCCAGAAATCCTCTATCATCGTAAGTTGTTGTAGGAGTGACAGTGTCCGAATCAATTCCGGCTGCCATGGTAAGTGGCTTTACGATCGAACCCATCTCATACACGCTATCGACGAGCGGATTGGAAAAAACCCGCGGATTTTTTTGAAGATTAAAATTGTTTGGATCGAATGTAGGAAGCGAAGCCAACGCATACACTTCACCATTTGTCGGATCGATAATAATCGCGCCTGAAGTATCAGGATTCCATTCTGCTTGAAGCGACTTTAATTGTTTTTCAAGAAAAAGCTGGACTGAAGGCTCTATGGTTGAAACAATGTCCCCTTCCGCCTGTTTGTCGTCGACGAGCGTTTTGCTTACGTCAGAAAATATTTCAGCAAAAAAATTTACATTCAAATTTCGATCACTCCGATTCAGCTCGGCTTCATAATATTTTTCGAGACCATATTGACCGGCAACAGATTTCCCATCAGAACCAACAAACCCGAGCACGTTCGCGGCCATAGTTGTTCCAGGATAGTACCTCCATTTTTCTTTATAGAGAGAAACTCCGGGAAGTTTAAGGCTCTCGATTTTAGCGGCATCTGCTTCAGAAACTCTTCGAGCCACCTCCTCGTATGGATCAGCTTTCTTGCCCGCTTTCTCCAAAAAAGATTCTTTTTCAAGCGGAATCACGCTCTCCAACTTTTCGAACGTGGTTTCGGGATCTGTCACCAATTTAGGACTGAGTGAGACAAGATACCCAGTTTTCAAGGTCGCGGCGCTGACCAAATCCCCGCTTCGAGTTTGAAAAAAAATAGAACCTCTGTCAAAAAGGTTTTCGTTCGGTTTTACATACTGGCGATCGGCTTTGTCAGTATAAAGATGGCCATCTACCACTTGAACAAGATATAACTTTGCAACAATGAGTACCGCGAACAGAAAAAGTCCGATAGAAATGATGCGTATTCTAGATAATGAGTGGATCTTCATGCGCTCTCGAATTACTCAACCGAATTGACGGAGAGTGCTTTCGAAAGCGCTGTGCGAGAAATAAAGACAGGATTTTGAACCGTCTGAAACCCGAGCGATGATGCTAGATCGAGGGTAATTGAGTCTTTAAGGACGATATAGCGAGATTCAAGCTCTCCCACTGCGCCCCGAATTGAGGCGATGCGTGTCTCTGCCTTTTGTCTTTCTACCACATTACGGATAGTGCCGTTGAGAAAATACACATAAGAACAAACAGAAACTACCAAGAGCAAAAAAGCACCCCAGAAAAAGAGTTTTTGATAGTGATTGAATTTTTCTACATTGCTTCTCATCTTTTTTCTAAAATACGCAGTTTTGAACTTCTTGAACGCGGGTTTCTCACTACTTCCTCTCGGCTCGGCACAATTGGTTTTTTTGTTATTAAAATAGCTTCTTCAGCCTTTTCTTTTGATTTAAAAAATTGTTTTACGATCCTGTCTTCGATGCTGTGGAATGAAATGACCGCTATTCTGCCTTTCGGAGCGAGGATCGCGTATCCTTTTTCCAGTCCTTCTTTGAGCGCTCGGATTTCATCGTTTGCAGTAATGCGCAGTGCCTGAAATGTTTTCGTCGCGAAATGGATTTTTCTGCGGTGATACGGTGCTGGGGTCGCATTTTTGATTATTTCTACAAGCTCTCCCGTTGTTTCGATGGGCTTCACCGCTCTCGCTTCCACAATTCCCTTCGCAATCCGTCGTGAAAATGTTTCGCCTCCGTATCCGTAAATCACATCCGCGATATTTTCTTCGTCCCAGCTGTTCAAAATTTCTTTTACCGTCAAATCAGTTTCTGTCGGCTTTTCTTTAAAAGTCATAAGAAGCGGTTCGTCTTTTTGGAAAGAAAAACCCCTGCCCGAGTCTTCGAACTGATTGGAAGAGAGTCCCAAATCGTACAAAATCTTGTTCGCCCGTTGTATGCCAAATTTTTCAAGCACTTTGTTGACATTTCGGAAGTTATCCTGCGCAAGGAGAAACTTTGCTTTCTGTACCAAGAGCCGTTTTTCAGCCCTTTGGAGCGCACTTTCATCCATATCAATTCCGATGATTTGCACAGCTTGTCCGAATCGCTTAGCTACCTCTTCGCTGTGGCCTCCGCCGTTTATTGTGCAGTCAAGGAAAACATCACCATTTGTGATCGCTAATCCATCTATTGATTCCTGTAAAAGAACACTCGTGTGGATCATAGAATTCCGGCCTGTCCTAACTTCTCTGCCAATGAATCCGCCTTCTTCTCCACACTCTTCTTATATTCACTCCACGTCTTCTCATTCCAAATTTCCGCCCGATTTTCTACTCCGATAATTACTACTTTTTCCTGTAAATTTGATCTTTCGCGAAGAAAATCTGGAACCAAAATACGTCCGATCGAATCAACTTCCGCCTCTGTTGCGCCTGCGAACATAAACCGGTTGAAGCTTCTGTTGTCTCCCGACAGCATAGACGACTGCGAAAGCTTCTCCGAAATCTTTTCCCATTCCTTGGGGGCAAACACGGACAAACAATTGTCGAGCCACAGCGTGAGCACCACTTTTTTTCCCAATTCTTTTCGAAATTTTACCGGAAGCGAGAGCCGGTTTTTGTCGTCGATTGTGTGAGTGTATTCCCCGATGAGCATGATTCATAGTATAGAGTAAAAAATTATTATTTACCACTCTTTCCCACCTAGGCTCTATTTTATACCACTCTCCCCCACTTACCAACAGAGTTATCCACACCAGAATGAGACGAAAAATCGGCCCCGCAGGGCCGATTTTTCGTCGTTTTTCTTTCTTCGCTTCTAAAAATAGATGCGCTTAATGAGCGGATTAATACGAGTCACAATTTCGTTGTGTCCCGTATCTGCATGTTCTGCAAGTTCATACACGTCAATAGATTCATCTCGATCATATCCTATAAGCGTCACAACATCGCCAACTTTCACTTCAGGAATATCGGTGCAATCAAGAATGATCATATCCATCGAAACAAGTCCGATGATTTTCGCTCGCTTGCCGTTCAAAAGCACTTCAGCATTATTAGACAAGGAACGCGGAAGCCCTTGCCAATATCCAACGGGGCAAATTGCGATCTTCGCTCGCGAAGAAAGCTTATATGTTCGTTCATATCCCACAGACTCTCCCGCTTCAATTTCTTTTACTTCTGAAATAAGCGTTCTCCAAGAAAGTATGGGAGTAAGATGTATTTTTTCCTCAAAAGCTTCTCGTAATTTGTGAGATGGCCAGAGTCCAAAAAGGCCGGAAGCGATACGAACCATATCAAAATCTGCCTCTGGATAGAGAAGGGTGCCCGCTGTGGCGCCCGCATGGGTAACGAGAGAAAACCCTTTACTTTCAAAGCTTTTCTTCCATTCCAGAAACTGGCTGATCTGGCCTTTCGTATATTCAAGCGAAGACGGATTTTTCGCCTCTGCAAAATGCGTATACAACCCCTCCACTTTTACGAAATCTTTGTATTTTTCTAATGCTGAAAATAATGTCTCCTTATGTTCAGAAAGAAAACCTTGCCGATGCATTCCCGTATCGACTTCAATGTGAATATGTATTTTCTGCGATAATTTTCCTTTCGGCAAATTTTCAAAAAAAGACAGATCTGAAACGGTGAGGGAAATGTTTTTCTCCGCCGCTTCATGAACAAGTTCAGGCAAAGTGTAGCCAAGAACTAAAATCGGAAGCGTAATGCCTTCTCGTCGCAAAGCAAATCCTTCCACAACAGAATCAACACCGATCCAATCCGCGCCGAGTTTTGAAATCTCTTTCGAAAAATCGACGAGACTGTGGCCATAAGCATTCGATTTCACCACCGCCATCAACTTGCACGATTTTGGAATGAGCTTTCTGAAAATTTCGTAATTATGCGCGATTGCGCGAGTATCCACCTCGATCCACGTTCGAAGCCCCATTCGGTCATTTTTAGCGATCATAGCCTACAAAGTAGCAAGATTTCTCGTTCTCTACAACCCTGCCAGCCCGGACAGACGGTGTGTAAAACTTATCAAACAAGAAACGTCTTTCAGGATATACTGTATTTATTAAAAGGTAGGACTTATTCACCCGCCAAAGTTTTCGGGTGCATAATAAAAAAATCGATTTTTAAAATTAATTTATAAATTTTCTATAAGGCTGAGGTTGGTAAGAGCTATAGTAGAAAATTTAGGCGGGCAAAATGAAAAAGATATTTCTCTTTACAATAATTTTGAGCTTGTTCTCATCCGTTTCGGTCGCGCGCGCAGACGGAGCAAAAAATATGCTTTTCATCTTCGACGCTTCCGGCTCGATGCTCGAAAGCTTCGGAAACACCACCAAAATCATTGCTGCAAAATCAGCGCTCTCTGACATCATCACAAGCCTTCATGGAAGCATCATAACCGCGCTCCGTCCATTCGGAAATGTAAGAAAAACTACTCAAGCAGAAGCCTGCAAACAAACAGAGCTTCTCATGCCGTTCGGATCTGACAGAAATGCGATCATCGGCAAAGTAAATGCGATCGATGCTATTGGAACATACACCCCTACTGCATATGCTTTGAGCCAAGCTCAAAATGATTTCATAGCGGGAAATGACAACAGTATTATCCTGCTTACCGATGGAAAAGATACCTGTGGAGGCGATCCGGTGGCTTCTGCTAAGGCACTTTTGGCATCGTCCGCAAAGATAAAAACCTATGTTATCGGGCTTGGAGTTGACGACGCTTCACGAACGCAACTTTCGGCAATCGCGACAGCTGGCGGAGCAAAATATTTTGACGCCACAGATTCAGCATCTCTTATCTCCGGATTCAAAGCAATTCAAGATATCGAAAAGCCAATAGACAAAACAAACACCGATAAAGATATCGCGATCGCAATTCGAGGAGGAAATGGGTATGACACGGCGGTCGCGATCGATCCGGCCTCATATCATCTTGATCACAATCAGAAAAACGGCGACTACGATTATTTTAAAATCTCCGTAACAGAAAATGTCCCCATCACACTTACTCTCATCACAACTGACAAGGCAATCGGGTATGATTCCGCGACAAAGAGTTTCGTCCCAAGCAAGCAAATAAATGCAGGACTTAAAATTCAAGACAAGGACAGAGTGGAGATCGGCAAAACATACAGCGTGCAAGCTTCTACGAAAAATGTAGTTTCTTATACGCCAAGTTACACCGGATTTATTTATCTTTTAGTCGGACCGCTTCCCGATTATTACTCGAGCGCATATTATTCGATGGATAAAAGCACAACCTTCAAAATTGAAGTTGCACAGCCGAGTCCAACAGTCATCGCAGTAGCTGCCGGACAAGAGTTGGCTGTCACTCCAGTTGCTGAAAGTTCGGCCGTTCCCTCTCCTTTTGAGGGAGTGATGATGTATGTTGTTATGGGAATTGGATTTTTTGCACTTCTCATCATAGCTCTCATGATAAAAATCTTCCGAAGAAAAAGTTCTCCTGTTATTCCTTCTCCGGGCATGATGCCACCAGTTACAATGAAGCCAAATTATATTCCGCCTGCTTCAATGCCAGGAGCTTCTCCGATGTCCTCAATGCCCACTCCGCCGAAACCAGTCTCCACGGCTCCTGCTAGCACAGCATCGGTTATGCCTTCGACAATCCAAGTAATGCCGACCTCCCCGGCACAAGTGGCGAAACCAGCATTCGTTCCGCCAGTTGTCATTCCTCCTACTCCTCCAGCACCTCCTGCATCCGTCCAGCCTCCGCCACCCCCACCTCCACCAGTACAAACCATGCCAGTAGCTCCTACTCCGCCTCCCGCTCCAAAACCGGTATACGTGACACCAGTAGCGTCTCAAGTTGCCCCAACTGTTCCCACGATGCCGGTAACACCAGTAGCGCCGGTCATACCAACTCCGCCTCCACCTATTCCAATGCCAACGCCTCCACCACCGCCAGTGCCTCCGCAAATCCCGCCTGATATTCCAAAAACAATGCCTCCAGTAGGGTTATAGAGACTAAAAACTTCCGCTTTTGCGGAAGTTTTTAGTTATTGTGCGTCGGGTTGGAATTTCGGTTCTTACAGAACCAGTTTCCTCGATGGAGATTTTTTACGTTCGATTACGAACTTAAAAATCTGCTTATCGAGGCTTCGAATCCAACCACGCAAGACGCCCCCCCCCCGCGTCTTGCTCGGCCACAAATTAAAACTCCCCTTTCGGGGAGATTTAATTTGTGCGTCGGGTTGGATTCGAACCAACGAAGGCGTAAGCCAACAGATTTACAGTCTGCTCCCGTTGACCACTTGGGTACCGACGCATTTCCGTTACCTCATTACCCTACAAAGGTAACAGAAAATTCTTGAAAAAACAATGCGAAAGCCGCGATTGCCTTCAGACAATCGCGGCTTTTTAAGTATTCGTATTTTAAGCTACAAGTTAATAGCTACAACCTACAAGCTGCCCCTTTACTTCACCCCCTACCCTTCCCCCACCCGAATATTAAGACAAGAAAAAAGGACGGAGAGAATTCTTCTCCGTCCTTAACGCTGGCTGATAGGAACCTGCTTAAACAAGTTCCATGTCGAGCTTGCCACCTTCTTGGACAATACCGAGACCACCAGAAACGGAAATGAAGGAGAATCCCTCCTCTCCAATTTCTGTGAACCCGTGTGGTTCTCGCGCCGCTTTAGTGATAACATCACCCGCTTTCACCCTTTCGGCGTTTCCGCGCTCGACAAGTTTGCGAGCTGATCCGTGAGTAACGATCATGGTCGCTGCGCATTCGTGCGAGTGTAGTGGCACCTCACCACCACGCTCGATTGTAACTCGCAAGAACTGCCTACCGAGGGCGCTCGGCAATTCCTCAACCACTGTTCCCGGACAACCGGGTACTGCAACGGTGTTCATTTCTTCCTCCTTTCTTACCTATTCCCAATTCGATTATAAGTATGATATATTAGATATCAACAAAATTTCGAAAAACAGGCATTTTTTAAACAAATGGTTGAATCAATACTCAAGGAACGCAAAAAACTAGCCGAAACAATCTTAGAAGCTCTTTCTACAGAGCAATTTCTCAATGCATCCCAAATTCATAAAAAAGTAGTAGAGGTTGGCGGCAGAAAGTATACAATTCAAGGTCTCTATAAAGAATTAAAGAAACTCCAAGAGGAAGGAATGTTATTTAAACTAGAAACTCGCTATAGCTTACGATTACCGTGGGTGCTCAATTTTCTTTCTCTTGCAGACACTCTTTCCTCTACCTATATCGAAAGGCCTCGATCTCCGCTCGTTTTACCGGAAATAAATAAAAAGGAGATTTGGCATTTTACAGATTTACTAAAAATGAATGACTTTTGGTCTCATCTCCTTCTCATGATAATCCAGCAGTCGAAAAAGAAGATACTTCTTGGGTGGAATCCGCATCCGTGGTTTCACTTAGTTCAGACGAAACAGGAGAAGCAATATATTGAATCCTTGAAATTGGCAAAATCAAAACTTTATCTTATTGTTGGAGGTAATTCTTTTCTGGATAAATGGACAGAGAAATTTTGGGATAAAAAAGCAGTTGAGTATTCATTCAGTAAAAGCGACTTTCAAAACGAACGATCAACCTATATAAACGTCGTCGATGATTTTGTTGTTACAGTAAAACTTGATCCAAAGACGGCTGAGGAG
This sequence comes from Candidatus Paceibacterota bacterium, assembly GCA_028714635.1. Lineage (NCBI taxonomy): Bacteria > Bacillati > Minisyncoccota > Minisyncoccota bacterium. The sequence goes on along the minus strand of JAQTLZ010000001.1, from coordinate 204,782 downwards.
ATTGATCGAATATACGAAAAAACAAAATCATTAAATGATCTTGATCTCCAAGCTGTTCTTGCCATATTTCGAAAGAAAACAAAATGCAGTATCTGGCTCGAAAATAATCCAGAGAAAGCGAGAAAGATCACCATTAAGTTTAAAAAGTTCTGGGGAGTAGATTTTTAGACAATTTTCTAATTTTTAGAAAAATGATCGACGACAAACCAAAAGAATACAAAACACAGAAAGTCGATTTTTGCGGTGAGACATTTTATATTGACGAACGCGCTTACATCCCAACCATTGAAACCGAGCAGTTAGTGAATCTTGTTAAAGAGGAAGCGAATAATCCGTCATCGATTGTCGATGTTGGTACTGGTTCAGGCTGTATTGCTGTTACTCTTGCAAAGGAATTTCCGAGTGCAAAAATCTACGCCGTTGATATTGATGAGAAGGCTTTGAAGGTTACGCGCAAAAATGTAAAAATACACAAAACAGCAAATATAATCTGCAGCTCAGGTAATTATGTAGATAATTTAGATATTTTTTCCCCCAATATCATAGTTGCAAATCTTCCGTGGGGAGATGAAAGGTACGTGCTGAAAAGTAACTCGCCAGAAAAACTTAAGTTCGAGCCGAAAATCGCAATTTTTCATCCCAAAGGAATTTTGGGAGCATACGAAGAGCTGATCGCCTCTATCGTTGCCAAAAAATGGAAAACTAAATTATATTTTGAAACGGGTGAGATGCCGAAAATAGAAATCCAAAAAATAATTCCGAAAAATTTGAAATGGGAATACTACCGGATGCAAAATTACTCAGTTTCTAAGGTGGTCTTTACATAAACACAGAGATATTGTAGAAATAGTAAGGACTAGGCCTGGTTTGGAGGAATCATCATGGATGAGAAGGTTTTCTCTCATGTCGGCGATTTAAGGCAATTGGATTTAAGGACGGCTGAAAATAGCGTACTTTGTGCCGTGCTTGGCAGAACGTCTGCCGGGGATTTCATGGGCGAGTGCGTGAAGGCGTTGGCAGCTCGGGAACGAATTCCGGAAGATCTCAAAAACATTCCGGGAATTGGCTTCTGGCCGGTTCCGTTGTACTTTCCACTCATCTTGGCGCGTACGCTCTTCCTGCTCGAACAAACCATCGGAACACTTCGAACTGAGCGGGAGTGGTCTAAAGCGAAGAAGTTGGCGGAAGCACGCAAGATATTTGTCCACCTCTCGTGTGGACAAGAACTTGTCGAAGATGAGCAAATGTCCGATCTTAGCGGAGATCATTGCAGTGTGTTTCTCGAAGATCACCCCGCGATTCTCCGCCTTGAAAGGGGTACTGAGAAGAATCTGCCGTGGTGGCCATTCTGCCAATCGTTGCTCGCCAAACCTTCTGTCTTTCGTTTGCTTGGAGCGGTTAGTGACAACGAAGACGGCTCAATGGGCGAAGTACATGCGCTAGCCGAAACTGGGCTGTTGGCGGATGGGAAATTCTTCCGTTTGCACAGCGTCGCCGAAGAAGAACATGCGCGGTTAGCCAAGCAGATGGAGGAAATCATACTTTCCGAGCCAGAATGGTCACACGAATATCTGGTGGGAAAAGTTCAACATCGTATGCTGTACGCGCAAGTTGCGGGGGTGTGAGGAGACAGGATAATCGGAAGCATCTCCGGCGACGGCGATGCTTCTTTTTTTAAAGCCGAATCTCTCTGGTTACTTCACCCCCTCACCCTTAGAAATCTGAATATCAGAGACAACGCTTTTCTTTTCGCGTCGGCCAACTTTTTTCACTTCAAAAATAAATTCTTTTCCTTTCATTCCGACATACACCTCTCCGCCTTTCATAACCCCACGGGAAATCATAAGATTTGCGACTGGCGTCATAAGTTTGTCCTGAATAAGGCGTTTCAAAGGCCGAGCACCGTATTGCGGATTGTAACCTTCCTTCGCCAAGTATGTGAGCACATCTTCGCCCACATCGAGCTTGATTTCCTTCGAAACAAGCCTGTCTTTCACAACTCCGATCTGAATATCCACGATTTCTTTGATAGCTTCTTCGCTCAAAATATCAAAGACGATAACATCATCGAGACGGTTCAAAAATTCCGGTCGGAAATGATCTTTGAGCGCTCCTTGTACTTTTGATTTGATCTCCTGATAGTCGCTCTTTGCGTTTCCAGAACTAAAACCGATCTTCTGCATCTTATCAATGTAATTTGCGCCAATATTCGAAGTTAATACGATAATCGTATTTTTGAAATTTACCACACGACCCTTTGCATCAGTAAGTCTTCCATTATCAAGAACCTGAAGAAGAATGTTGAACACTTCCGGGTGAGCTTTCTCGATCTCATCAAAAAGAAGAATTGAATATGGCCGGTGTCGCACCATCTCCGTAACACCTCCCCCCTCCTCATGTCCTACATAGCCTGGAGGCGAACCGATGATCTTTGAGACAGAATGTTTCTCCATAAATTCAGACATGTCCACTCGGATGAGAGCTTTCTCATCGTCGAACATAAATTTCGCAAGCGATTTCGTAAGCTCTGTCTTTCCAACTCCAGTAGGACCGAGGAAAATGAATGAGCCGATCGGACGATTCGGATCTGCGACTCCAACACGAGAACGCTTCACCGCATCAGAGATCTTTCTTACCGCCTCATCCTGTCCCTTAATTCTCGATTTGAGTTCCTCCTCCATTCGGGCAAGCTTGCCGGCCTCCTCTTCGAGCATTCGAGTCACAGGAATTCCCGTCCATTTCGAAACAATGCCCGCTATGTCATTTTCAATAATTTCTTCCTTCAAAATTCGGCGGGAACTCTGTAATTTCTTAAGTCTCTTCACTTTTACTTCAAGTTCTTTTTCAAATTCAGGAATTTTCCCATAACGGATTTCCGCTGCCTTTGAAAGATCCGAATGCGCTTCTGCACTTTCTCCTTCCATACGAAGACTTTCGAGTTCTTTCTTAATTGTTTTGATTTCAGAAATGGTTTCTTTCTCGTTTTTCCATTTGAGTTCGATCTCCGCCGTCTTTTCTTTCAGATCAGCGATCTCTTTTTGAATTTTAGCCACGCGAGATTTTGCGATCTTTGATGTTTCAGCCTCTTTTTTCAGAGCTTCTTTTTCAATTTCAAGACGCATCACTTTTCGGTGGGTTTCTTCAAGAACTGGGGGCATATCTTCCAGAGAAATTTTGAGCGAAGATGCAGCCTCATCAATAAGATCTACTGCTTTATCAGGCAAAAATCTGTCGCTAATATACCGGCTTGAAAGATTTACTGCAGCGATGATCGCATCGTCGGTAATACGAACGCCATGGAAAAGTTCGTATTTTTCTTTGAGTCCCCGAAGAATTGCGATAGCGTCTTCAATAGACGGTTCGCTTACGTGCACGGGCTGAAAGCGTCTTGTAAGCGCAGGATCTTTTTCTATGTGCCGAGAATATTCTTTAAGCGTTGTCGCGCCGATCGCACGAAGCTCTCCGCGAGCAAGCGCAGGCTTTAGCATGTTTGATGCGTCCATCGAGCCTTCTGCAGCTCCGGCACCGACGATAGTATGAATCTCATCAATGAAAAGAATAATTCTGCCTTCGGAACGTTCCACTTCTTTAATAATATTTTTGAGACGCTCTTCGAATTCTCCGCGATATTTTGTTCCGGCAATGAGAGAACCGAGGTCAAGCGAGACGAGCTCTTTGTCTTTGAGAGACTCGGGAACATCTCCGAGCGCCATTCGACTCGCAAGTCCTTCTGCAATAGCTGTCTTTCCCACACCTGCCTCGCCGATAAGCATCGGGTTATTTTTGGTTCGACGGGAAAGGATTTGGATGATGCGGGAAATTTCAGCATCTCGGCCAATCACAGGATCAAGTTTATTTTCTCTCGCAAGCTTCGTAAGGCTTCGGGTATATTTTGAAAGTGATTTGAATTTCTTCGGCTGATTGACATCGGTAATTTTTGCGCTTCGAAGTTCTTCGAGCACGCGTAGCACGCCTTCTTTGTCGATTCGAAATCTAGAAAGAATTTCTCGGGCGCTTCCAGGAACTTCAAGGATAGCGATGAAAAGATGTTCTGTTGAAACGAATTCATCCTTAAGTCCTGCGGCAATTTTTGAAGATTTTTCGATCGCTTCCGCAAGTTCTGGGGTCAGATAGATCTGATACGATGGAGCGACAACAGCTCCAGATTCCGGGCCTTCGATGGCTTCAATGAGGGAGTCCGAGAGAAGAAGCGTGTCCACCTCAAGTTTGTCGAGAATAGACGCAACCATACTCTCTTCCTGGAGAAGAAGAGCAGTGAGAAGATGGAGAGGATTCACGTGGTTTTGTCCGCGCTCAATAGCAAGCTCATGAGCCCGGCGAATCGCTTCCTTTGCTTTAGTTGTAAAATGATTGAATGGAGGCATAAGATTATATATTTATTAAGAGATTTGCCTGATATACCTATAAGACGCTCCAAATACTCTTAATTTACCGTTCCCTATCTTGCATTATACAGTGAAAAAAGAGCAAATCAACTTTGACCGCTTTTCCTAAGCAAACCAGAGGAAAATTAGTTAGAGGAAGGAGGAATCTCGCCCTTTACTGTGTTTATCGGAGTATAACTGCTTCTCGAGGAAGTACCGTCACCCAAGAGATGAATACCAATGATTTCTCCGGAAAGATTTAAAAGGTAGTATCCGGAAGCCGGATCTCCCGCATTCAAATTTGTTTTTATAAGTGAAGGAATTTGGGGCACTGTTTTTGCTTTCTCCGTATCGGGATTGTTCATCAAGGAAATGCCAGAAATCACTCCGACACCGACAACATTTCCCGCGTCGCCTGCTCCCAAAGATATGACTGTTTGTCCAAGACGAATAGTGTCTGAATTAGAAATTTTTACGGGAGTGAAGACATATTTATCTTTTATACTATCACCACCAGTTTTAAATATTGATACGCTTTTCCCTGTCGTCTGCATCGCGAGGACTGGGTAGGATTTCCCATCGGAAAAAACTGCGCTCAACTTTCTGTTCGGGTCAAAAGCGACGCTGTCAGAAAGAATAATGCCATCCTTTGAAACGACAATTCCAAGCTGTGAAAAGCCTGGGATGTCCGCATCCTTTATCTCCACAAGACTTTTTGAATTCTGGTTCACTGCGGAGACGATCAGGTCTTCGTCGGTTACAGGAACTTCTTTTGTGACAATGATGGGTTGACCCGGAACAACTTTCTCGACTGTTCTCTCAACTATTCTATTAATAGTTTGGGTAACTCCCGGTGGAGCCTGATCCAAAAGAGAAACTGTTACGATTCCTGTCGCGATAGAGGTAATAAAACTCACGAGAAGCGTCAGTAAGATAATTTGTGATTTAGTTAATTCCTCCATTTTAGGTAGCTTGTAGCTTTAATACTAATGCGAAAAAGAGAAACAATCAATTTAAAATTTTTGGGAGAATTTTAAGAACTTTATCAAGTTCTGCTTTTGTTGTGCCTCTTCCCAGAGTAAATCGGAGCGACGAGCCCTTGCATCCATCTTTTCCCGGCAATGCTCCGATAACATACGAAGAAGGATTTTCGGAGAGATTGTTGCAGGCACTTGCCGATGCGCAGGCAATTCCCACCTCATCGAGTTTGATGACGGCAAATTCTGCATCAAGCCCCGGAAAACAAATATTTATGTTATTAGGAAGCCGAGCTTCCAAGTCGCCGTTCGGCGAGGATTTCTGGAATTTTTTCAAAATTTCAGCAATAAAAAAGTCGCGCAAAACTGTGAGGCGGGAAAATTCGCGCAAACGAATTTTCCCGCAAATCTCCACTGCATTTCCCATCCCCACAATCCCTGGGACATTTTCAGTCCCAGAACGAATCCCCCCTTCTTGTCCCCCACCAAAAAGAATCGGCTCCATTGCAACTTCTTTTCTCTTATACAAAACCCCGACTCCTTTCGGGCCATATATTTTTGAACCATCAAGCGTCATCATCGAAACCCCGAGTGAATCAACTTTGAGCGGCAAATAATTAGCCGCTTGCGAAGCGTCAGTATGGAAAAATGGATAGCTTGTAGCTGGTAGCTTGTCACTTGTAGCTTTTTTAAAATTTCTGATAACTCTCGCGATTTCGGAAATGGGTTGAATCGTGCCAATTTCATTATTTGCATACATAACAGAAACAAAAACCGTATTTTTTCGAAGAGCCTTAGCAATATCCTTGGGATTTACAATTCCATTTTCTCCAACTGAAACATAAGTTACCTCTCCCCCTTCGCGCTCGATTTGTTTACAGACTTCGAGAATCGAAGGATGTTCAATTGCCGTTGTAACAATATGAGGACGAGAATTTTTTTTCTTAGCAGAACGAAAAACCCCAAGTAGCGCCAGATTATTTGCTTCGGTACCACCAGAGGTGAAGATAATTTCTTCCGCGCGCACCCCAAGCTCATGCCCAATAATTTTCCTGGCCTCCATCACAGCCTTTTTCGCAAAAACTCCTTCCACATAAAGAGAGGAAGGATTCTCAAAATTCTCCGAAAAAAACGGCCTCATAGCTCTCAAAACCTCCTTATCCAAAGGAGTTGTCGAGGCATAATCAAGATATATGCGTTTTTTTACCATTGCCGCACAATATAGCAAAGACCTGTCAATTTTCCCAATTTTTGTACCCTGTAGTAGATTTTGCCATCGCGCCTCGCAAAAGGCGCAAAATGAACTCGGAATGGCAAAATTCACTACGGGGTGTTACAATTCCCTCCTATACGTGAACGCTATTGCGATGACGAAAAAACACTTAAATATCTGCCATGAAGCCCGAAAAGAACAACACGATAGTTCGCCCGCCTGTTATTGCAATAATGGGTCATATTGACCACGGCAAATCAACTCTCCTCGATTACATTCGAAAATCAAATATCGTAGACAAAGAAGCCGGAGGCATTACCCAGCACGTCGGTGCGTATGAAGTCGTCCATAAAACTGCCGACGGCAAAGAAAGCAAAATTACTTTCCTCGATACTCCCGGACACGCTGCTTTCACAGGCATCCGTTCTCGCGGAGTGCGCGTGGCAGATATTGCCGTGCTTGTTGTTTCTGCAGAAGACGGCGTAAAAGCGCAGACTATTGAAGCACTCAAAACAATTCAAACAGAGGAAATCCCTTTCATCGTTGCAATTACGAAAATCGACAAACCAAATGCAAATATAGAAATGGCGAAGCAGAGCATGGCAACCAATGAGATCTATGTCGAAGGGTATGGAGGTTCTATTCCCTGCATTGCTATTTCCGCAAAAACTGGCGAAGGCGTGCCCGAGCTTCTCGATATGATGCTTCTCGTTTCTGAAATGGAAGAATTGAAAACAGACACCTCAAAACCAGGAGAAGGAATAGTCCTCGAAAGCAATCTTGATCCGAAAAAAGGAATTTCTGCAACACTCATCCTCACTGACGGCACATTAAAGTCTGGCTCATTTGTAGTCTCCGGCAAAAGCACAGCACCCGTACGAATCATGGAAAATTTTGCTGGTGTGAAAATTACTGAAGCTACCGCTCCCTCTCCTGTAAAAATTATCGGTTGGAGCGAAATGCCCCAAATTGGAGAGCTTTTCAAAACCGTAGAAAATAAAAAAGAGGCGGAAAGTTTAGCTTTGGCATTCAAAGAAAAAGCAGATGCAACTCCGGAGAAAAAAGAGGAAACGACTGACAGACTTGAAATTCCCCTCGTCGTAAAAGCAGACGTATCAGGAAGTCTTGAAGCAATTCAAAGTGAAATCTCCAAAATCCCTCAAGAAAAAGTAAAATTAAAAATTATTCAATGCGGGATCGGAACCATTTCTGAAAGCGATGTGAAAGTTGCAAACGGAAGTGTGGGATCAATCCTCATCGGCTTCAGCGTAAAGATCGATTCTCAAGCAGAGAGCCTTCGAGAGCGACTTGGGGTACAAATGCAGATGTTCGATATCATATATAAACTTGTTGAGTACCTTGAAGAAACTGTAAAAACACGAACACCGAAAGTAATGACGGAAGAAGCGACTGGCCGGGCAAAAATTCTAAAGACATTCTCGAGAAACAAGGACCGACAAATTGTTGGGGGCAAAGTAGAAACAGGTGAAATAAAAACGGGAAAAGAGGTAAAAATCCTTCGCCGAGATGTTGAAATTGGGCGTGGGCGCATCAAAGAACTTCAGCAACAGAAAGCCAAAGCGACAGAAATACGAGAAGGATACGAATTCGGAGCTGATATTGAGGCAAAAATTGAGATCGCTCCGGGAGACCGAGTTGAATGTTTTGACGTCGTAGAGAAATAAACAATCATGGCCGAATTTCGAGACGAAAAAATCATAGCGATTATTAAAGAAGCGGCAGCGCAATTTCTCGCGCAAGAGTCCACTCGCGCTTCCCTTCTCACTGTCACAAAGGTAGTGCTCTCAACAGACGGGAAACAAGCGACCATTTTCTTCACCGCCTTCCCAACAGAAAAAGAAGAAACTGCGCTCCTTTTTGCAAAGCGAAAACGAAAAGAGTTTCAAGAATACATGCGAGAAAAAACTTCCCTCGGCCGAATGCCCTTATTTGATTTCGCAATCGATGAAGGAGAAAAGAACCGCCAAAAAATAGATTCTCTGTCGCAAAAAATCTAAAAAATGCTACACTAAACGGGTCGTGTTCATACGGCCACGTAGCCAAGTAGTAAGGCAGAGATCTGCAAAATCTCTATACGCGAGTGCGATTCTCGCCGTGGCCTCAGTCAATTTATAATTGCCCGGGTGGCGAAATTGGTAGACGCAGAGGACTTAAAATCCTCGGCCCCTTAAAAGGCATGCCGGTTCGAGTCCGGCCCTGGGCACAATTTGCTGAAGAGTCAAAATTCTGTTAGATTTTAGCCTGTTTAAAAAATTAAATAATGCGCCCATAGCTCAGCTGGTAGAGCAGATCCCTCTTAAGGATAAGGTCGAAGGTTCGATCCCTTCTGGGCGCACAGAAAATTTTGAAGAAATTTTCAGGCGCCCAAGCAAAGCGCGGGGCGCTTTGCGGGAAGGGATCGAAGCCCCGATGAGCAGATTTTTAAGTTCGTAGTCGAACGTAAAAAATCTCCATCGGGGATACTGGTCGTGTAACGACCGATATCCCAGGTGGACGCACCTAGTTAAAAATATAAATGCCGGGGTGGCGAAATTGGCAGACGCACTTGCCTTAGGAGCAAGCGGAGTAATCCATGGAGGTTCAAGTCCTCTCCCCGGCACAAATTAAAAACTCCAGCTTTTGCTGGAGTTTTTAATTTGGCACGGGAGTAAGTGCCAAAGGGCACTTACGGGAGAGGACTTGAAGCCCGATTGAGCATTTTTTCTAGCTTTATCGAGTGAAGAAAAAATCCAATCGGGGTACTGCTCCTGTAAGGAGAAAGATTCTCTCCCCCGACTTCAGCGAAATCGAAAAGTACCGGGCGTAGCCGACAAGTCCTCTCCTTTTATTCCAATAAAATCATCCTCTCGTCAAATTGACTTTTCTTTTAATTTATGCCATAAATAGCTACTGTTTCTCGCTTTTATAGAGAGAAAAGGCCGTAGCCTCGGCGGTTTCCGTGGCGTTGGTTCTTTGACGTTCAAGCAAAATGAGAGGAGTAACGCCATGGGTATCTTCACAAATGGTTTGTCAGCGGGAACGGTTGTTCTAATCATCGGAATCGTCGCAATGTTCATTTGGGCGGCATTTGAAATCGCGACGCTTTACGGCAAGCTGGAGATCTGGGTCAATAACTGGATCAAGGAAAAAGCGAGGGACCAACCCCCGCCGAAACCGAAACCGGGAGAGAGGCCGATTCCCGACAAGAAAGCGAAGTTCTTCGCTCTTCCCGTAGAAGGCGGGACGGTGGTGGCAGAGTTGAATCAGTCGCGCCATCGGCAGATCTTCCAGGAGAAGGGTTTTTTCTACGATTACAAGTACAGTATGCGAACGCCGGATGGGATGCATTTCAACCCCCTTTGGGAAAAGGACCACACACTGGCAAAGTTTCTTCCGGGAGAGCCGACGTACGAGCATTATGATCCGTTCTGGGATTACTATGGAGTTCTCAGACGACCATTTATCAAATGGTTCGATGAGTTCCTCTATAAAAAATACAAGGTGAGGTGGATCGGTCTTTTCGGAAATCAAAAAAGGTTCCGGGTCCAGTGGAATGGCGCCCGCAAGGAAGGGACGACCCAAGAGGCACCGAGGGATCAGGTCGAAAGCCACAACGAGCTTTTGAACTACATCCCCCATCACACATACGTGATTATCATCCTCAAAGACATCGAGGGAAAAGCCAATATTAAATCGGACTTCTGGGTTAAGACGAGCTACACAGCAGAACGTGGCGCGGAGCTTCTTTACTACACACTGCCTCCGGGAGCTTATATGGTTGACCTAGAAACCGGCATGCGAGCGCCCTTCCAGGATGTAGTCGCGAACAAAAGCGTGAAAACAGTTCGCGCAAATGCCGATATTGAAAACGCCGGCATCTTCAAAGGATTTCTCGCGAAGGTTCGCGACGAAATGCTCACAAAGACGCAGGGAAATATTTATATCGATAACCTTGCGCGCTTTGACTTTGAGACTGACGATGTCGCCGCAAAGGCCGAAGAGGCGGCGGAACTTGCCATACACAAGGCAAACGAGCAGACTGAATTAGCTCGCGGCAAAGCGGCAGAAGTGCTGGCGGTGGGCTTGGCAGAAGCAGAAGTCGCTGCGGCCAAGGATAAAGCCAAGGTGGCTGGCGATATTGAATATGCAAAGACGCTGACAAATATTAGCCCCGAAGCCGCGCACGTATTGGCTAATCAAGCACTTTCAGAGCTTTCGGAGACGAAAAATCTGAATAGCTTAACCTTGATTTTCGGTGATACCGGTGGCAAATACATACTCCCAGTATCGGGTGGCAGCAATCCAGTGCCAGCTCCTCAGGGCGACAAATCTTCCTCAAAGAAAGGAGGCAAAGGGGAAGAAAAAGCGGACACGTCGGCAGACGCTTCCGCAAAGCCCGAAGAAGCAGCCACACCGGCTCACTAACGCCCCAATTGCTTGAATATTGTAATTCCTATGGCCACTTTTCTGCGAAGAAGAGTGGCTATTTTCATATATATTTTACCTATCCGAAATATTTGACTTTTTATATGTTTTATGCTAGTATAAAATCTGGAATTTGGGTTGTTTTTTGAAAAAAACTTGGAACTTTTTTGACCCCTAAAGGGGCAGATTGGAGACACAAATGTTCGAATCGGCCATAGTTGTCGGAGGATTAGTTGCGATTATCGTGCTGGCGAAGGTGGCAAAGATCTTGCTGTCAGATCCGCCAGCACCAGTGGTGGTGCAAGTGCCTCAAGCACCTGCTCCACCTGTTGCGCCAGCAGTTCCGGCGCCAGCAGCTCCCGCAGCGCAAGTTGCAGGAGCAGCGAACCCGGCGGCTCCGGCGGCAAATGCGCCTGTGGCTCAAGCGGCTCAGGCAGCAGCGGCGCCGGCAGGACAAGCTCAACCGGCAGCAAACCAGGCGCAGGGACATCCCGTCCCAGCACCGGCAGCTCCGGCGGCACAAGCAGGACACCCTCCGGCCCAAGCGCCCGCAGCGCGTCCAGTTGGCTTTGGGGAAAAGGCTTGGAAATTCATCTGGACAGACACGTGGACGAACCCGTCAAAAGCGAGACTGCTCACCTTGGGTCTGCCCGCACTTTGCGTGGTGTTCGCGTGGTCGTTTCCGGATGATTACAAGGCAATGTCCTCCGAGTTAAAACAGAAGATTGCTGTAGCTCTCTTTTGTCTCCCCTTCTCCAGTGTCTTTTGGAACTGGAAAGGGGAAGGTGCTGGTAAACACTAACTGAAACCTGAAAGGAGATCGGCATGAGTGCAAGCAGCGGTGGAATCAATCTGAAACCGGGCGAGATCATAATGAAACTGATCGCGCTCGGTCTTCTCATCATTCCCATCTCGAGCGTAGTGATGTATATCCTCGAACACGGATATGGCACCACCACCCCCGAGGCAACAGCGCAACAGGCGCTGGAGTTGAAGAAAATCGAAAAAGCGCTAGCGCCGCAGAAAACAGCAAAAGCGCCAGCTCCATCCACCCGGCCCACGAAAACTGTAGTTCGGGTGGTCACAGCGAAGGTGATCCAACCACGGGTGCCTGTAAAGCTACCGTGTATCGTGGAAGTCCCTCCGGGCAAAAGCAAATTGGTTTGCCTGCCTGACGGAGGAGTGCACTACGAAATCCCCTCTCCGCCGAACGACTTCAATCCGCAGAAATTCAGCCGAACTTTCTACAGGGAAAGCGAGGCGGCTCCGGATGAGCGGACTGCGGACAAACGGATCGGCGCCAGCACGCCAAGAGACTATGAACCAAAATGGGTACTCATAGAAAACCTGAATCCAAGTCAGGTAAATGTAAAAATAGAACCCAGTAAACAATGTACAAATATTAGGTGATGGAAAATAGGCGAGGAGGGGCATTAGCCACTCCCCGCCTATTATTTTTGCCTAAATAAATCAGATGACTTAGAAAAGAATTTATGCTTACTGTATTGTGCTTTTGATAAAAGATTTTATAGCAATCGCAGCGGTCATAATAAAAAGCCCGATAAGTCCCCACATAATATGTTGGGCTCCAACTTGACGCGCTTCTTCATCATCGGATTTCCAGATAAATTGAACAACCCCATACACAAAAATAACTACCGCAACTCCAAAGAGGATTATGATAACGGGATTTAAAACGGCTGTTTCTAATTTACCAAGTAATTCCATAGGAAAAGAGGACGAAGAAAAGAGCTCGTGGATGAGCTCTTTTACTTTTTAATTATGAGTTGCAGGAAGAAGATTCGGAACGTTGTTTGCCTGATTCAACTGGAGCGAATCTCGAAGAAGATTCACCAAACCCCAGACGGATACCATCACGAAAATTGCGATAATACCGTAGATCATCGTGTTTCGCCCCGCTGATCGCTTTTCTTCATCTCCTCCCGCAAGAATATAAGTAAGAACACCGTAGAGAAAAAGTACGACTGCTGCAGAAATAAAAAGAGGAACGAGCTGGCTCAAAGTCCTTTGAGCAAGACCGATGATATTATCAAAACCCGCTGCGAACGCTAAGCCAGGAAGCGCCCAAACTGAAGCAATGATGAGAGATTTTTTCATACTATCTATTAATAAATAACTTAATAATAAAGTTTCGTTGAACGACTTTTTTAATGAAACGTACTTTAATGGTAACAAACCGAGGGAAATCAGCAAGAAAGACGTGTGGATATGAAATACGGCTTTATTGAAGGCCCGGAGTAAGTTGTGGCAACACTGGATTTGTACCAACGACACTTAGGGTAATAATCCCGACAAGAGCCCATAGTGTGGTGATAACGGCCAAACCGACAATACCATAAGTCATAAAACGTACTCCCTCTTTTCGTTTTTCTTCATCCCCTCCTGAATAGATATAACGGAGTACTCCATAGAGAAAACCGATGACAGCAACCCCGACCAGGACAGGAATAATCTGTCCCAAGTACCTTGTCATACAATCTGCCAAAGTGGTGAAGTCTATCGCACATGCTGCAGCAAGATTTTGTGATGGATTCATAGTAAATAAATAAATTATTAAATTATTGTAATTGTTTAATGGTGTTCTCAATGATTTTTGATAGAACAGTCGCTCCGAGAAGCACCCCTGCCCCAATCACTGTCCACATAAATGCCCTCTTTGCTGTTTCAAGCTCTTCACTATTCCCGCGAGCTTTTACAAAGAGAAAGCCGGTGTAAATAATAGCGAGCACAATGATCACTCCGCCAATCTGTTCGGCAACTTTTAGAATTTTATTGAGAAGCGTGTACAAATCACATGTATTTCCAAGAGGATTCGGCAATCTGCCATTGCTACCGGAACAACTGCCACCAGTAGTACCGAGATCAAACGGCTTCTTGCCCGTGTCACCCAAATCAAAGGGTGCTGGAGATTGATGAGGACCTCCCCCTAAAGCAGGATCGGAACAAGGACCACAAGAAGGGCTATCAATGCCTTGGTTCGCCTGACTATTTACACACGCAGACAAAGAAGGATAATTCGTGCCGTTTGCATCACAATAAGCTCCCGGCTCCGTATTGAGAGTAGGAAGCGGAGTCGTATTCCCCGCACCCTGATCTTGGCAAGGAGAACATTTTTCAGGCGAACCAGCCGCGGCAACACAACTGCTGAGACTATAGAATACAACATTGCCACCTCCCGAAGCGGCACACCAAGTCTGATTAATTGTATTATCCGCGGAATAAAGTGACATGTACGATCCAGAGCCGAATCCCAAAAGAATTCCATTTAAATTGAAATTAAAAAGGGAACCGTTTGTGGGTTTCGATGTTCCGTAATAGCCTTTGAGCTTATTGTTGATGGTAGCAATATCTGTAGAGGTACACTGCCTACAAGAACCGCCGGAGACTCCCGAATTTGCAATAGACTGGACACAGGCATCATTGGTGGGAAAAGCATTGACCGCTTTTTTGTCTTTGCCAATGGCACACCATACGACACAAGTACCGCACACATTCCAGGAAGCATCTCTTCCTTGGGTACACGCTGGACCCGAACCAAATACATGCACTACATTATTTGGATCTTTTGAACACCAGGTAGCAGCTGAAGCGGACGAAGGAAGCGCTCCTAAAATAAGAAACGAGATGAGAACAAAAAAGATTCCGAAGAAAAAAGCTGATTTATTTTTAAGTATATGTTCCACTTTTTCTACTGTTTTCATGGTAAGCATCTTGCGAAAATTAACCGAGCAAATTAAAACCTGAACCTTTCTCGACGAGCGCAGTAAGTATGGTATTTATGATGAGCCACGCAGCAAGCATAATAATAATTCCGACAAGCGCACTCCAAAAGATATGATGAGCCTCTTCTATTTTCCCAGGATTTCCTCCTGCGGTCAAATAAAGGAAACCGGCAAAAAAGAACGAAACAGCTGCAATTGGAATCGCGATATAAAGAAGAAATTGAATGATGTTGGAAACAAGCTGGAGGAAGGCGTTATATCCACAACCACTTTGCCCCGTGCGGGTGTCATTGAGATCAGAATTTTCTGCTGTAATCGAACCATCACAAGGAGGAACAACTGGCTGGAAAGGACTCCAGGCAAAAACGGGCAAAGCAACACTGAAAATAACGAAGAAAACAAAAAACCCGAGAAAGATTTTCGAAAGTATATTTTTTGAGGAAGATAAGTCTGCCATATTTTAGTTATTTTGGTTAAACAAAAGCTGAATCGCCTGGCTTCCCAACCCTATCGCGTCAGAATATTTTTCCTGGCCGGAAGATACTGTTTCGATCATCCGCTGGAAAATGTTTTTCGTCTCTGTCGGATTTGGGTCAAACCACGCGCGGGAACGAAGCGCGGAAGAATACATTACTGGACTCAATGAATCTTGCGGGGGTACTGCCAAAAGATCGAGACGGGTTGGAGGCAAGCCGCTGACTACAGCAAAATTTCTTACCACATCTTGCGACGTGAGATACGTAATCATATTGAGAGCACTCACGAAGTTCGGCGAAGTTTTGAGAATTGCGAGGCCGTACATTCTGCCAAAAGTCATTGAAACTGTGACTTCTTTCGGCTGAGGCATAAGTGCCATATCGAGATTGAGATTCGGATTTTTCTGTCGAAGTGTCTTGAGTTCCGACGCAAAACCAAAATAAACAGCGAGCTTGCCAGAAGCGAATGAATCAATAGAAAGAGGAAGAGAGCGGTTCCAGGTGTAGGCCTCGTTGGTCGGATTCCCGAACTGGGCATAAAAACGAAGCCCCTCTTCGGCGGAGTTTCCCGATGAATCAAGAGCAGAAACCCAGCCGATCTGGTCATATTTTGTAATGGGATTGCCCGACTGCAGAAGAAGTGTCGCTAGAATTTCTTTTGCATTGGAGACATTTTTAAACTCCCCCATCGCTCCCGCACTTTGAAGCAGTACGGATGCATTATTTTTAAGCGTGAGCTTTTTAGTAAATGCGATGAAATCACTCCAATTTTTCGGCGGAGCAACTACGGAAGCATTCGTGAGAAGATCGCGATTCCAATACATAACAAGCGGGTCGATCACGAAAGGCAAAGCGAGAATTCCATTGCCTGTGAGATACATATTCCCCTCTTGTATGAAAGTATCTTGAAATTGTCTTTGCGTAAGAGCGGTAAAAGGAATAAGAGCAATCTTTTCAGAGTGGCGGTAGATTTTATCTTGTCCTAAAAGAAATATGTCGGGACCGTGGCCTGTGGCGATAGCTTCTGCTAAATCAGTATCGAATGTGGCTTCATCTTTTTCAACATAACTTACTTTAAGCTCCGATTGCTTCCCTTGATTGAGCGCGGTGAAAAGAGCGTCAAATGTTTGTTGGGGAACCGTACCCCAGATCACCACAGATGCGGTCGCGCTTCCTTCCGGCGCCCTCACAATTGCAAAAGTAATGAGGCCGACGATAGCAAAAAAGATGAGAATTCCGATAAAAACAATTTGAAAATTGGACATAGCTATTTTTTAAAAATGAGTCCGTAATGATGATCCCCTGCCCGGATTTGGGTTTGCAGTGTGAGCCCCGCTTTCGTGAAAAGTTCTTGCGCCTTTTTTGCCGTAAAAATCGCATCAAATGCCGGCCCCATTCCCCCGTACGAATCGGTCCAATCAATCACCAGAATGCGTCCGCCTGATTTCACAATCCGCTTTGCTTCTGCGACGGCGCCGACTTTATCAGGAAGCTGGAAAAGAATGTTTGAAATGAGCACCGCATCAACTGAATCCGCTTTCAAATGCGTGCCTGCCGGTTTTTCCACATCCGCCCAGATGATTTCGATATTTGTAAATCCGCGTTTGCTTCCTTCATTTTTAATTTTTGCCAAAAGATCTTTTTGGACATCAATCGCATAGACTTTCCCCGCCCCGCCGACAGCTTTTGCAATTTCAAAAGCATAAAAACCGCTGCCGGCGCCGAAATCTGCGACTTTCGCTCCAGACTGAAGTCCAAATTGCTGTATGTTGTGTTCTGGGTCTGTAAAGGCCATAAAAAAGCTTATTAGCTGCCTGCCCCGTAGTGAGCTTTGCTCTACTACTGGGGTAGCTTTTAGCTGGTAGCTTCAATCCATATATTATACAAGAAGAAACCCCGCAAAAGAATGCGAGGCTGGGGACAAACTTTCATTCAAACTGATGCGCAGAAAAACAATCCGGCGCCTTCACGAAGGCACCGGATTGTTTTTTAGCTGATAATTTTAAGTTCGAGATTAGTGGAGCGGACAGTTCTCTGGAGCAGTGAATCGAGCAGCAAGAGAGCTGTATGCGCTGTCTGTGCCCGGAACTGCTGCGTTGAATGCATCGATGATCTCTTGAGTAGTGAACCCTGTCGTGAGTCCAGCAGAGGTGTTCAAGAGAGCGTTAACTGTTGCTCGGGCGAGCTGATTGATTCCACCGCCGTTCGCCTCAAGTGCTTGCTGAAGCGTAGGATTTGCCACTGGAGAAGGCTTGCCTTTTGCGCTCCACATAATTGAGATCTGTTCGAAGACACTACTGAAGAGCTGGCTTGGAGTGTATCCTGTCCAACTTGCTGGATGATTCTTCCAATATCCTGGAGAACAATATTGCAAGACTGGAGCTTTCGTGTTCGTGATCGTACAAGTCTTTGTCTCCCCTGGACCTACTGCAACATCCGTACAGGTATTTCCAGTCATGTTCCATCCTGATGGGGTGTTTTCCGTTACTGAATAGGTGCCCGGGGTAACTTCGTAGTCTTTATTTGCCGCATCAGTTATTGTACCTGCTCCACCACCAGTGATCGTTCCGCTTCCTGTTGCATTAATTGGGAAGGAAGTCGTATCGCCGGTTGGGTCGGTTACCTTATCAACGATAAGATGGCCTTTCTTTGTGTTGGTGAAGGTACATGTTACTGTCTGACCTGCAGCAAGCGTGATACTTGCTGGGGTATTTCCTTGACCGTCACACGTTGCGCTTGTCTGAACCCATCCCGATGGAAGAGTTTCAGAAACAGAATAGGTACCAGCGTTTAGAGTCTGGTCATTTGGTGCCGTAGCGTCAGTGAGAGAAAAGTTTGTGTATCCTGCACCTCCTGCAGTGAAATCAAAGCTTTGTGAATCGCCAGAAGGATTGGTTACTTTATCTACAATAATATGACCTTGAGAAACTACTGTGAATGGTTCACATTCGCCATCTGCTGCTGAGTAGGTCGCATCACCATTGTAGTGAGCTTTGAATCCGTAGCTACCTGCAGAAAGTGGTCCTTGGCTCGATGAAGGGTGTGCAACTCCGGAAACCAGAGAAACGCCTGAACCAGAAGGTGTTGCCTCACTAGAACAAGTGGTTGATGTGTAGAATGAGAAATCTACAGTTCCGGTTGGAGTTCCACCTGAACCTGAAACAGTAGCCTTATCATGCACTGTTACCGGAGCTATCACTGAACCACTGACAACCGCTTCAGAAGCATTGTGAACTTCCGTGACTACTGATGGAGTGAGCTTGTTTACAGTTAGAGGTTCACATGCTCCCTCGCTCGCATTGTAAGTATCGTTTCCTGCATAGCTAGCTTTGTAAGACATCGCTGGAGCAGCTGCAGCAACAGGAGTTGTCTCTGCATGTCCTGTGCCATCAAGTGCTACTACTTGAGGAGCACCATTTGTTGCAGTACATACGCCATCGCTGTAAAGCTGGAAGGAAACATTGCCAGTTGCAGTTCCACCCGTACCAGTTACAAGAGCATTATCATGCACCATATCCCCAACTGTTGCGGAAGTAATAACTGAGTGATTAGCACTGTGAACATCTGTAGAAGTGCGGGAATCAAGTTTTGTCGCCGTTAATGGCTCACATGCACCATCCGCTACAAGGTAATTACCGTCACCATTGTAGTGAGCTTTGTAAGAGAGACCTGTTGTCGGAACGGTTGTTGCGCTGGATTCTCCTACTCCCGCCGTCAAAGCAACTCCTGATTGCGTTGTCGGAGTCGCCTCACAAGTTGTGTTTGGGTAGAGATTAAAATTAACAGTGCCTGTAGGAACAGGACCGCCAGTTTCGCCAGTAACCGTTGCTTGGTCGTGTACAGAAGATCCGATCGGAGCTGAAGTGATGACAGCATGGTTTGCGTCATGTACGTTCGTAGTAACTGTAGGGGTGTGAACAACTTTCAGAATCTTTGACGCGCCAAGAGTTGGGCCCGCTGTCTCATCAAGAGTGTCAGCATGAGATTTTCCTCCGCTGTAGCTTGTGATCGCATCAATATGTCGTGTGGAATTCACCTGTTCATCTGCATGATTCACTGTGTAAGGAATGAGAGCCGATGAAAGACTCGCAACTCCCGTACCTCCAATTCGAGGCACAGCGCCCAAATTATGAGAAACACCATCTGGAGTAGTAAGTGTCCACGTTCCGCCTTCAAAAGCACAGTTCGGAGTAGGGAGTGCGGAAAGTGTCGCTTTATACTTAATAGCTTCACCGTCGGTCACTGTTCCTGATCCGATATTTGTCGTTCCATCAGCACGAAATGCTGCGACAGAGACTCCTCCGCCGTTATCGGTACAACCTGCCGGGTCAACGTCTGCTCTTGCAGGAGTTCCGGCAAAAGCGACCGCGAGCATGAAGCTCAAAACTGAAGCAGAAAGTATTTTGCTCCAAAACGATCTTTTTTCTATTGTTATCTGTTTCATAATGTTTGTATTAATTCTTGTAATAATTATTTAATTTTTAAATGTACAATTTTCGACCTCGTCATTATTTCCTAATTCTACCTGGTCTATTTTTTGATTGCACTCTTGATTTACGAATTATGTATTGTGTAACCCGTCCTGTATATAACCTGTGAATTAAATGTGGATAAAATAAAAACCTTTCATTATTCGACCTCTTTAGTGGTAGACGATGGGAATAAGCATTTCTTACTGAATAAAAATCCCCGCGAGAACCCAAAGGTTCTCGCGGGGATTTTTAAAAACCCGGGAAAAAATTAGCGAGTAACTGAAATAGTTTGACTAAGCTCAGCGTCTGGAGCCGATACAACAACACGATTACCAGTTGTCGTTGCAACAGTGTAATTAGTGTCATAAGTACTGCAGTCTGTATAAGAGCCGGTCTTTGGATCAAATGGTAGTGCTGGTATATAAGTAGGAACAAGACTCGAACAAATATCAGCTCCTCCGCTTTTTTTAATCTCTCTAACAGTATTATCAATGTTCGGAGGCAACTGGCCTTTATTGTCAGCACTGTACTGTCCGATAGCATTCAAAATTGCATTTACATTACTTACTCTCTGTGTGTTATTTGCTTGTGCAAACTGGCGAGCTGGGTTAATGGCAATAAGCACAATAGTTGCCAAAATAGCGATAATACCGATGACGACGAGAATCTCAATAAGAGTGAATCCCCCCTTTCTTGCAGATAATTTCTTAAACATATTTTTTATCTAAATTAGTAATACAATCTTCTGTTGCTTATATATAGCACCGGCAGACAAAAAAGCAAGCAATTTTAGTTAATCCTTAATTCTAAGGCACTTCTTCCCAAGAAAAAACTGAGAAATTCGCAGTATTTATAGTGACTTGCAAATTGGTTCGGAAACTGCTGTAAAGCGCGTGAGTTTTAATGACCCCGGCACTTATAGAATCTATATAACACTTGTCAGTGCTGACAGACACAAGCTCCGGGTAAGTATGAGCCGAACCATCTGCTACATACAAAATTGCTTTGTCCACGCAAGCTTCGGCGAGAGCATTTGTCCGCTCCTTGAGTTCCGAATCCAAAATATCAGAGCGCCCATAAAACCCGGTTAAGCTCGCCGTGCTCACAACAAGAAGCAAGACCACCGAGATGACGATGGTGGATATAAGAGCGATGAATCCTTGTTTTTGTTTTAAAATCATTTTCGTATGTATTTCGTTATTTCAAATGGAACAGTTCCGAGAGTAAAAGAAACTTTCACACCCGCTGGTCCCGTGCCCATCGCCGGTATGTAATGAAAAAGCAAATGAGTTGCCGCCACATTGGCTGTAGTGATCGGCAGATATGTCCCGCCCGATTCGCTCATCTCGATTTTGTCCGTGTTCAACCGAAAACGCACCTGATTCCCATCGTATCTGGGTATGGTAATGGTGTCGGCATCAGAAAAAGAAGAGAGGATATTTGAAATACCGCCAAGCGCCCAATCGATTTTGTGCAATACAAAATTCGCCTCTTCTTGTACCGCATTTATTCCAGATAGAGTATTGCTTCCCTGCAAAATTTGATACACCAGAGGCAAGACTCCTCCCATGATGAGGGCTAAAAGAGCGACGTAGACAACCGATTCGATTAAAGTGAAACCGCCTGTTGTTTTCATAGTCCTGGATATGCGACAAGGATTACCCCCTTATCGTTACTCGTCCTATACGAACCAACATAAATATAATTTCCCTCGCATCCTGATGCCGAACCGGTTGACCCGCTATGCACAATGTCGGGCATAAAGAATGATTTGACCGCTAAAATATTTGAGGGGTTCGAAATATTCCAGATTTGAAAATAATTAGTGGTGGTCAAAAAAGCGAGATAATCGCGGATAAGTATTCCGTTTGCGCTTTCGGCAGTGGCCAAGGCAAGAGTGCCGAGCGGAGCAGCTGGGAGAGAGGTGGGATTAGCATTGTTCAAAATGTAAAACTCTGGACGAGAATCCGTTGCTCCGGAAATTTTTGTCGCTGTCCTTCCAAAATATAATTTGTTGCCAACCAAACCAAGGCTTTTCCCGTTTCCCCCGACACCGCCGCTATCAAAAAAAGAACTGACGCGCTGGGGACTGGATAGATTGCTGATATCAAGAACTGTCAATTGTTCCGAAGACCCGCCGGCGAGGCCTGTAGGATGAGCGAGGTATGCATAATTATTCTTAACATAGATTGCGTTAATGGGGGCGCCCGAACTTCCAAATCCCAGTGCTGGGGATGGCCAACTGCCAACCCAGCTTGGATGCAATGGATCATGCACATCAATAATATGAAAACCTGGCCCATTTGAAGTGGTCGTCAATCCAAGATAAACATATCCATCTTTATAAAAAATACTTTTCCCGACAGCTTGATCGTTGGAACTTGTGACATTTCCCAGGACATACGGTGCCGTGCTCGTTGGAAGCAAGAAACTAGCTACGACCGAAGGAGAACTTGGACTCGTAACATCTATCACTTGCAGTTGCGAACAACCCGGTCCAGACGTACAGGTTTTAAAATTTCTATCATTTGCATTCCCTACATACGCAAACTGGTTTGCGCCATTTTTCGAAACTGTCACCGCATTTAATCCAGGAGTCAAACCATTCGTATCTCTGCTTATTATCTGGGTGGGGTGTTTGGGATCAGCGGAAAGATCGTATATATAAAAATCATCATTATGCCCATGAGTATTTGCTGTCGTAAGATAGAGTTTTTCATTGAAAGCGTACACGCTGGTCACGGGATTTCCGCTGGAGGTCGTACCCACATCAATCGGCTCGGTTATTTGCGCATCATTCCAATTACCCTCAAGAACAGAACTGCATGTATCTCCTCCGGCTACCGCCTGAGGGTTGGTAAGAAGCGTACTGAGCGTTACGGAGAGATTGCGGTCATTCGGACCAAGCCAGCTTACGATACTCTTTACTTCCTTGGTAAATAAATCCACCTGGTGCACTTCAAGTTTTTTTGTATAAGCGAGCGAACCGCTCACTTCTATTGTTGTGGTCGGATTGACGAGGCCAAAATCGAAGCGAGAATCGGCACGCGCACCCTCAAGCAAGGCTTCCGCTTTATGGAGCGCTTCATTGCTTACCTGAGTATCAATTAAGATCGATTGATTGCCGAAGACCACGAGAATAAGCGCCGTCAAAGCCAAAATGAGAATAGAAAAAGCAATGAGTATTTCAAGCGTGCTGAAGCCTCGAGAGTTTTTTATCTTTGGTTTTGTATTTTCAGTTTTCATGTTTGAGTCAGAAATTTTTACGCCTTCGGCTAAAAATCTTCTGACATGATTTTTGTGGTGCAAAAATCACCAATTGATCGTGCCTTCATTGTTGATTGAAATAATTGAATCGGGCCGGTCGGCCTGCTTTATGGTGATGATCAATTCGGTTGTCGCGGGAGAAAGTTGCGGGTAAAGTTTTCCGGTCAGCTGATCAAATACCACATCAATAGGAGTTATGATGGCTGTCGGATTAGCGGGGGTAATTTGATCGACCTCACTGTCACGACTGGCATAGTTTCCTCCCTCAAAAATCACGTATTGGTTGGACTGAATGGAGATACCGTGTCTTTTTCCTCCGACGCAAGAAGCGCCAAAACAAACATTATTCATTGCCTGACTGCGCGCCCTTTCCAAAAGACTCACCACAGTATCGCGCTCGGAACGCGAAGAAGCTCCGCGATAGGAATCAAATGTCATAAACAACCCGAGGCCAGAGAGAAGCGTGAAAATCGCCATCACGACCAAAATTTCTATTAAAGTGAAACCGCATGTCTTCTCTTTATGGATGAAGATTTTGGGTAATTTCATAGATAGGCGTTATGACCGAAACAGCTATAAATCCAACAATAAGGCCCATAAAGACCATAAGCAAGGGCTCGATGGAATTGGAAAGATTTTTGGTCAGATCGTCCACTTCCGCCTCTTCGCTTTCAGAAAGATAGATGAGCGTGTTGGAAAGGTTTCCCGTCCCCTCCCCGACCGCGACCATATGAGAGACAAGATCAGGGAAAAGTTTTCTATTCTTCTCCATGTAGAAAGAAAGTTTCTCGCCTCTCAGCACTCCTGCGGAAATATTATGGAGCTCTTGTTTGTAGATGACGTTAGCTGTGGTATCCGCGGTCACAATGACCGCCTCGCTCAATTTGACCCCGCTTTTCAAAAGAAGCCCCAAAGTGCGGGTAATGTTAGCAAGGTTATATCCCTGAAAAATCGTCCCTAAAAGCGGAATGCGAAATATATTCCTGTCGAAAAATTTTCGGAAACCTTCTGATTTCTTGAGGAAAATCAAAAATACTATAGCGGAAACGACGAGCGCTGCCAAAAGCCAGAGCCCATAGGCGCGAAGAAATGCGCTTGTAAAAATAAGTATTCTCGTGGTCAAAGGAATCGCAACCCGAAGACTAGTGAAGATCGGCTGAATTTTAGGAAAAATAAAAATGGTGAGCAAAATGGTGAGGGCCAATGTCGTTATGGTGATAAAAATCGGATAGACAAGCGCGCTCAATACTTTATTTCGAAGGACATTTTTCTTTTTCAGCTCTTCGGCAAGATACTGGAGATTTTGGTTTAAGGTCCCGCTTGATTCACCGACTCGAATAATATTCACTGCAAAATCATCGAACATTCTCGGAAATTTCACGAGTGCCTTCGAAAGCGTCTGGCCATTTGAAATATCAGCGATAATAGAATCGAAAAATTTCTCTTTCCTCCGGGAGCGATTTTGCTTTTGAAGCACAAAAAGAGCCTCGAGAAGCGGCACTCCGCCGGAGATAAGAAAAGAAAGGCGTTTGGCAAAATGGGAACGCTCTTTCATGCTGAGCCGCAACCTATTTTTTTGATCTGTTTTCCAATATGCTTGGACTTTCATCCGGAAGCCTCCCATTTTTGCTCTTATTTTTTTGCTCGAATGAGAAAGTTTGGGAACAATTGCGTGCCCGAAATGTTTTTTCTTTTCGACTTTGGGAAGAACTTTTTTCGCCATTTCAGAATGGAGAGACGGCCGATGGGAAGTGCGTTCTTTTGAAGTGTGGCGGGGATTATTCATGGCCGACACGCATTACTTCCTCAATGGTAGTGAGACCGCGAGCGGCTTTTTCAAGACCATCACGAACCATGGGAGTCATGCCTTCTTGCAAAGCTATGGTTTTTATTTCAGCGGCTGAAGTCTTCCGCAATATTGCCTCTCGAATAGCTGGGGACATGACAAGGACCTCGTAAAGGCCGATTCGTCCGCGAAAGCCTGCAGTGCTGCATTCGTCGCAGCCTTTCGCTTCAAAAAACGTGGGATTTTCCGGAAGCGGAACTCCGGCAAAAATGTCTTCGAGCGTTTTCTTTTCCGCTTCTGTAAGCGTTTTCGGCACCTTGCAATGCGGACAGAGCGTGCGCACCAGCCGCTGGCCGATAGCGACAGAGACAGTCGAAGCGACCAAAAATGGTTCAATGTGCATATCAAGAAGTCGCGGAAGCGTTGTCGCCGCATCATTTGTATGGAGCGTAGAGAGAAGCAAGTGCCCTGTGAGAGCGGTGTTGACTGCAATGCCGGCAGTTTCTGTATCACGGATCTCACCTACCATGATAATGTTCGGATCTTGGCGCAAAATAGAGCGCAAACCATTTGCAAAAGTGAGCGAACTTCGCGGGTCTACTTGGATCTGTTCAATCCCCTCAAGCGCGTATTCGATCGGATCTTCAATGGTAATAATCGATACTTCTTTGGTATTGAGCATCTTCAAAATCGTATACAGCGTCGTGGTCTTTCCAGAACCGGTCGGACCGGTAGCAAGGATCATTCCCGAAGATTTCTGCACAGCTTTCTTAAGTTTTTGGTAATCTCTCTCGTTTAAACCAAGCATGTCCAAAGAAATGCTTTCCGCTTTGTCTGACAGAAGCCGGAGCACCGCATTCTCGCCGAAAAATGTTGGAACAATAGAAACTCGCACATCTATCGGGAACTTCGACTTAAGCGAAATCCGGAAACGTCCGTCTTGGGGCGATTGATGCTCGTCAGTGCGCAAAGATGCCAGAATTTTGATTCGGGAAATAATTTCTGGATGAATGTCTTTCGGAAATACACAAAGCTCTTCCAAAACGCCGTCAATACGAAGCCGCACTCGCACTTTTTTCTCCGATGGATCAATGTGAATATCCGATGCGTGGTTTGCATGAGCATACTCAACAAGCGAATCGATAAGATTCACGATGGAAATATCCTTCCACTCTCCGAGCTCTTTTTTGATTCTCTGTTCTGCCATTTGTGTTTAGATTATGATCACCTGCGGGAAGAGAATTGCCCGAGAGAGGTAGAGTAGCACAAGCACTAATGCTAAAACAAGAAATCCGTACAGAATATGTTTTGGGTGCTGTTTTTTAACTTCAATGAAGATAAGAAGGACAAGTGAAAGAACAACGATGCCGGCAAGGACAATATATGCATCGCTCACTATTTTGGGATACAAAAGCACCGCTCTTTGATACCACGAAAGTTTCGGAAAAGAATTTCCATCTATAGCTTGTTGTGCGGGTGCGGAAGATACAGCGGCCTCATTTTTCACAGCAACAAAAGTCTGAAGCGGCGCTTCTGCCTGCACAAAATCTTTTTTCACACTCTCACCGGCTACTTCAGGAGAGACTTGTACCTGTGAAATAGGAGCAATGCTTTTCACCTCTTTCAAAACCGGCCGGACATTCCCCTCTGCAGATGCGAGAGATGGAGTTCCAAAATCTTGGACGACGAAAATCGTATCTCTTCCTTTATATACTCCGTGAGAAGTGGCGATGCCAATCTCCGTAAAATGATTATTGAGAATATTTTCCCGGTGCGTCGGAGAATTCATCCACGCATTCACTACTGTATCCGTGTCAGAAAAATTCACAGCAAGATTTTCTCCGGCATAGATATACGCGTAGCCAGCAAGATCAAACCAATGCCATGGAGTGAGCCCTTCCGGAGAGGTGTGGGCAAAATATCCTTTCTCCGCCATATCTTCTGCCTTGAATCCCGCCGATTTTTCTAAAAGCGGATTTACTTGGAGAGGAAGATCGCCCTGTGCAGTTCGGTTTTCATTTGTAAGATTAACAACCAGAGACGGGTAAATAGACGCCAAAATATTTGTTTTGGTCGCTACAATTCCATACGAAATTGAACCGAGAAAAAGAATGAGAGCAAGAGAGATGAGCGAAGCAATCGAAGCTTCTCTTAAAAAGTGTGGCTTGTATTCATTCCCTTCATGGGGAATAAAGTGGTGCTTGAGAAAATTACCCATGAACTATTAGAACACAAAAGGCAATTGAAAAACAAGGAGGATTTCCTCTCTCAAAGCATTTTACGGAAGTTGCGGAATCGGAAGGTTGAGAGTCGGACAAATATAATTATTGATGAAGCGTTGTGTGGTCTTGTAAACATATCCGGTCGGAGTATGTGCCGTTGGCAAGCCGAATGGTACCCAAGGAGCTAACACTTCTTGCCAATTCATAACCTGGAGTCTATTTACGGCGTCTCTCGTCATCGGACCATAAAAACCGCTAATTGGAAGATTGATTTTCAGATAGCTATTGAGCAATGTCTGGAGTCTTTTTACATCTTCTGGATCATTTTTCCATCCATAATGTATATATGTTTTGAGATACACACTGCAAGCTTCAGCTCCAAGCACTTCACCAGGCCCAGTGGATATTCCAAGCACACTACCACCTCCGCCCGTACCTACACGTCCCCCAGAAGATCCTGAATGATGCGGTTTCGGAGTTGGTGATGGCGTGGAAGAAGGAGTCGGAGTTGGTGTAGGATTTTCGCCTCCGCCATTGTTAGGAGTAGGAGAGGGAGTTGGTTCTGGAGTTGGACTGGCTGTTGGTTCAGGAGTCGGAGAGGCAGTAGGCTCGGGTGTTGGAGACGGAGTCGCTTCTGGAGTCGGGGTTGGAGTTTCCCCTCCGCCACCATCTGGAGTAGGTGTAGGACTAGGAGTTATTTCCGGAGTTGGGCTTGGAGTTGCTTGTGGAGTTGGGGAAGGAGTAGGTTCTGGTGTCGGTGATGGTGTTGGTTCCGGCGTTGGAGACGGGGTGGGTGATGGCGTGGGGCTTGGGGTTGGCGTCACGCTTGGTATTGGAGTTGGTTCTGGGGTGGGCGAAGGAGTAGGTTCTGGTGTCGGTGAGGGAGTTGGGCTCGGTGTTGGGGTTGGAGACGGTGTGGGGGTAGGTGTAGGAGAAGGAGTTGGAGTCGGAGTTGGACTTGGTGTCGGCGTTGGAGAAGGAGTTGGAGTGGGCGTAGGGGTCGGAGGAGGGACAAAAGTGTTCGTAACCGTGCAGGTCTTACTGTCTCCGGACGCTACTGAACCAGTACAATCGGCTGAAAAAGACGCGGTGTAGTCCGTAGTACTCGCTTCAGAAACACTGTAATCACCAGGCTGGAGACTTACAACTTGCCCCGGATATTCAACACCTGGAAATGATGCGGGAGAAGCGCCATTACCAGTTACATTTATAGTGAAGTCATCGGCTGATTGAGTACTGTTAACCACCTCTTTAATAACCGTAAGAGTCGCAGGAGGAATAATTACTGGAACATCGATCGTTGCAACATCCGAACCTTCTGCACCAGTAGGGTTTGCATGATAAATTCTAACCTGAATAGTATAGGTGCCGGCATTTGCATATACATGAGAAGCTGCCCAATCAGTTACTAAAACCTTATCATTGCAACCAAAATTTTGTAAAGTAACATCTTCGGGTGTAGGTAGCTGACCATGTGCAACATCCCAACTCAAAACAGAAATATGTTGTGCATCACATTTCCCGACAATAGGATCACCGCTTGCAGTACCGTTCAAAGTTATAGAAAATGGTCCAACCTGTTGCGAACTAAGAGTTATCTCGTAGTTACCAGCAGCAGCTGTCGCGCTCAAAGGAGCCACAACACCTAAAAGAAGTGAGGAAACTGCGATCACAGAGACAAGTCGATGGAGTTCTTTCCCCCACCGAGACGAGATGAGAACTTCGTCTTTTTGTATAATTTTTTTCATATTACCTAGTATTAAAAACTTTTAAAGATGCTTAATGGATGACGATTGCCCAAACAATAAATTACGTAGCCTTTCTCCCTACGAGAATTCTCGGGAAATGACTTATCTATACTCTATTTAAGAGCCTATACTCCTTAATGTCAATCAAAATAAGGTACTTGACTTTTTAAATCAGATATGGTAGTATTATAATAGGTAGTAAAGTTCACATGTTTACGAAGCGAGAAGAGCGGGGAGTCCGTCCCACCTGGTAGTTTCGATTTTTTCTTTTTCATCTGAAATTTTCGAAATACTCCCACCCCATATCCGCAGTTTTTAGCGGAATCCCCCTCTTCTTACTTTTAACCCCGATCTCACATGGAGATCGGGTTTTGCGTTTTCTTGCTTGTCCGCGCAAACTTTTTAAAAAGTTTGCGCGGGCGTATACTTATTTTCTATGAAATGGTTTATCATCGCACTCGCACCTCCCCTTCTCTATTCAATCAACAATCACGTTGACAAATACCTTGTCGAACGTTTTTTTAAGAACCGCACTTCTGAAAAAGGCGGAATTGGCTCTCTCGTTATTTTTACTGGCCTCATAAGTATCCTATTTTGCCTTGTAATTGGAATTTCAATTCCTTCCCAAATCAGCATCTCTTTCCCTCACGCCCTTGTCATCATCCTAAGCGGAATGTTTTTGGTTGGTTCCTACGTTCCCTATTTTTCCGCACTTGAATATGAAGAAGCTTCTGTCATCACACCATTATGGCAATTCATTCCTATTTTCGGCTATATTCTCGGATTTTTCTTTCTTGGAGAAACATTGCGAAATATACAAATTATCGGAGGATTTTTAATCATCTTGGGGGCTATCAGTATCTCAATTTCCTTTGACAAGAAATCGGCACAAATTAAAAAAGGTATTCTCTTGAAAATGATGGGCGCGGCGTTCTTGGTCTCACTTTCAATTCTCCTATTCAAAATCATCGCGCTCCAAGAGAATTTCTGGGCAAGCGTATTTTGGGAATATGCCGGTATTGTGATTTTCTCTCTCTTTTTATTTATCTGCATCAAATCTTATCGACAGCAATTTTTAAGCCTCATGAGACAAAATACGGCAGGATTTGTTCTTGTAAATATCCTGGGGGAAGTCCTAAGTTTTGTAGCAAAACTTGCTTCCAACTACGTAAGTCTTTTGGTACCAATCGCACTTCTCCTTCTTGTAAATAGTCTCCAGCCCCTCTTCGTATTTATAATCGGTATCATACTTACTGTTTTCCTCCCCAAATTGGGGAAAGAAAAACTCTCTGGACGAGACATCCTACAAAAATTTTTTGCAATCGGTGTAATGATCGCAGGAACACTGCTTCTTATTTTCTCCTAACATGAAAAACGGTAAAAAAGTTTTAGTTTTTGGCACCTTTGACGGAGTACATGAGGGACACCGGCATTTTTTGCGCGAAGCGAAAAAGTTTGGCGACATACTCATCGTAGCAGTTGCTCGTGATGAACACGTTGAAACATTAAAGAAACATTCTCCCCGCTTTTCGCTCCAAAAAAGAATTGCGGATCTGGGAGCAGAAAAAATTGCGGACTACGTAATTGAAGCCGATGAAACACTCGGAACATGGAATGTCATTCTCAAAAACAAGCCAGACGTGGTCGCGCTCGGATATGATCAAGATGGTTTAGGAAATGCGCTGGAAAATGCAAAGGGGAAATTCCCCTTCCCGATTGAAATACTAAAAATAAGTTCTCATAAGCCGGACATTTTCCGATCGGGTCTTTTAAATAGATAAAGGGGGTGCGGCAAAATTTTCTAGAAAATTTTGCCGCGGGGTGCTATACTAGGAGATTACCCCTTTTATTTACCATTTCTATGCAAAAACCTCGCGCAAAAATTGGGAAATATAAGACAGTTTTCAAGGGACACACCTTTGAAGTGAAGCGCGCTATCGCGGTAATGCCTTCTGGTAAAAAAGAAGTCTTCGAGACAATGCATCGTCCGCCAAGCGTTATGATCCTTCCTATCGATGCGAAGAAACGCCTTCTCCTCATCCGCGAATACCGTTCGCGAATCAAAAAATATATCTGGGCCCTGCCAGCAGGAAAAGTAAAGAAGGGAGAAACCCCTGTTCGGGCTGCACAAAGAGAGCTCCGCGAAGAAGCGGGAGTGCGGGCAAAAAATCTGAAACTTTTTCGTCTCGCAGAAGGCGGGCAATCCTGGGTATGGAGACGCTTCGCTTATGTTGCAACAAAACTCACTCCCGATCGTCTTCTGAAAGATGAGGACGAGGATATTAAGGTCGTACCCGTCTCTATAGACAAAGCATTTCAAATGATAAAAAAAGATCTGATCTATAACGAGAATATGGCATGCATGATATTCCGCCTCTGGTCACTGCGAAAAAAATTCGGAATCTAAAATGAAATTTTAGCAAGAGGCATAAGTGCTATACTAAATGAAGCAAAAGAGTTCTTGTTTTATTCATTAATATTTAATTAAATGGAACCAACAACAAATTCAAGTTCGAAAAATATGATTATCGGCATCGTAGTCGTTATTGTCGTCCTCGCGCTTGGAACATATCTTTTTACTAGAAATTCTACTCCATCAACGACAGAGGCAACGCCAACTCCAACAAACACAATGGTTTCAGCGGGCGGCGATAAGCTCGCAGTAGGTGCGCAATTCCCTGGCAGTACTCTCTATCTAGATTCAGTAACATTCGCGAATGGAGGATGGGTAGCAGTGCATGAAGATAATGCGGGAGTTCCCGGAAAAGTTATCGGCGCAAAATATTTTCCTGCTGGAACAAATCCAGGAAGCATCGATCTTGGCAACAACAAAATGGTTGAAGGAAAAGATTATATCGTAATGCTCCACTCTGATGATGGAGATGGAAAATTTGACGAGGTCAAAGACCCAGTCATTCGAGACACTTCCGGAAATATCATAATGCTCACGGTACGAGCTTCGAAGACGCCTGAGGAGGTGAAGGGGTAAGAAGACACTCACCCATACCTTTTGGAAAACAGCCCCACTGGTTCTCCGCTTAAACAATAGTCACTTTTCTTCACGGAAAATTGAAAACTCGAAAACCGCCCTTCTTACAGAGGGCGGTTTTCTCAAACAATTCAATTTTCCTAAAAAGCTCCTTTGTTTTGCGCAGAGCCCAGTGAGTTTCCCAAAAGATATGGGACTCGCTTACGTGGTAAAAAATAAAAAATGCTCCGGGTTCTACCAGAGCATTCGTCTTCATCTTCAAAAATCCCTACATCGCGAGTCCGCCGTCAATTGAAAGAACTTGGCCGGTGATGAAACCAGCTTCGGCAGAGCACAGGTAGGCCACAAGGCTGGCCACCTCTCCCGGCTTGCCGAAACGCCCAAGCGGAGTTTCTTTCAGGAACTGTGCCTTCTTGTCGAGCGGAATTCCGGCCGTCATGTCTGTCTCGATAAATCCGGGACAGATGGCATTCACTGTCACAGCCCTCGAAGAGAATTCGCGCGCAAGGGATTTAGTCATCCCGATGAGCGCAGCCTTGGCGGCGCAGTAATTTGCCTGGCCAGCGTTACCGGTAAAGGCAACCACCGAACTGATGTTCACGATCCTGCCCTGTTCCGACCTCATGAGCGCCCGAGCGAGAGCGTTGGAAAACAAGTATGCTCCGTCCACGTTAGTGGTAAAGACTTTTCTCCATTGCTCCAAGCTCATCCTCATGAAGAGGCCGTCGGCCGTGACCCCCGCGTTGTTGACCAGGATATCCACCGAACCGAAATCCTTGAGGATCTGTTCCACAGCACTCCGAACAGATACTTCAACCGAGACGTCAGCGGCGTAGTTTTTCTTCCCTGCGCCTTCGACCAGTATAGTGTCGGACTCCAGATCAGGATGTCTGCTCACGCACGCAACCCGCGCGCCCTCAATCATCAGCCGATTTGCAATGGCTTCGCCAATCCCTCGACTGGCACCCGTAACAACCGCTTTCCTACCTGTAAGACTTCCCATGGCACCTCCTCCAAACGTGGTTTAACGCCTAGCACTTCTCCAATTCCAGAACTCACAATAGAGGCCTTAAACCCTCCTGTCAATAAAAAAGCAGAGTTTGACTTTTTAACAGAAATTTGTTTAAATAGAAGCACGAAATTGAGCGATCGCTCGTTTTTTATTTACCAAAATGGAGATACGCAACATAGCAATCATCGCGCACGTCGACCACGGGAAAACCACTCTCACAGACGCAATTCTGAAACAAAACGGAATGGCGGAGGAAGGCGCTTCAATGGACTCAAATGCACTTGAAAAAGAGCGTGGTATTACTATTTATGCCAAAAACAC
Organism: Candidatus Paceibacterota bacterium; assembly: GCA_028714635.1. Lineage (NCBI taxonomy): Bacteria > Bacillati > Minisyncoccota > Minisyncoccota bacterium. The sequence continues at coordinate 171,746 of JAQTLZ010000001.1, read as the reverse complement.
TTCCCTCTTCTATAAAGACACAAAGATAAATATCGTGGACACTCCGGGACACGCCGACTTCGGTTCTGAAGTAGAACGCGTGCTTCGTTCTATTGATACCGTGCTCCTCATTGTCGACGCGCAGGAAGGTCCGATGCCACAAACGCGATTCGTGCTCAAGAAATCTCTCGAACTTGGTTTGAAGCCGATTGTCGTTATCAACAAGATCGACAAGCCTGCCGCAGACCCAGAAGGGACAAAAGAAGCGCTTCATGAACTCTTCCTCGAGCTCGGCGCAAATGACGACCAATTTAATTTCACGACAGTCTACGCTATCGGTCGACAAGGTATTGCAAAACGTGAACTCAAAGACGAGAGCGCAAATTTAAATCCCCTTCTCGACGTAGTTCTCGAACAAGTTCCTGCTGCAAACAAAAGTGCAGAAGCCCCGCTTCAAGCGCAAGTTTTCAACCTCGCATACGACAACTTCCTCGGACGCATGGGTATCGCGCGTGTCTACGAAGGAACAATCAAATCTGGAAGCAACGTCATTGCAAAAGATCCAACTGGAAAAGTGATCAAAGGAAAAATCAGCAAGCTTTTCACATTTGAAGGAACAGCTCGAAAAGAAACTCAAGAAGCTGTCGCTGGTGACATCGTCATGCTCGCCGGAATTCCAGAAATTTATATTGGAGAGACAATCACCGACAAAGAAGAAACTGTCGCTCTTCCAGCTATCGCAATTGATGAGCCGACTATTTCCCTTGGGTTTCTCGTAAACGATTCCCCTTTTGCCGGACGCGAAGGAAAATTTGTGACTGGAAGACAAATCCGCGAACGGCTTGAAAAAGAACTCGAAGTGAACGTCGGACTCAAGGTTGATTTTGATTCAGATCCGGAAGCCTACCGGGTGTTCGGACGAGGCGAACTTCACATTGGAATTTTGCTTGAAACAATGCGCCGAGAAGGATTTGAGCTTCAAGTGTCTCAACCAGAAGCGATCATTAAAGAAGTGAACGGCGTGAAAATGGAGCCGTACGAGGAAGCGATGATTGATGCGAAAGAAGAAGTAACGGGAGCGATCATCGAGAAAATGGGACGTCGAAAAGGCATTATGAAAGATATGAAAGTGAAAGACGGAAACGCTCGAATTCTTTTTGATATTCCAACTCGAGGGCTCTTGGGCTATCGAGGTGAATTCGTCATTGATACCAAAGGCGAAGGAATTCTTTCGTCACGATTTGTAGAATTCCGAGAATACGCTGGAGAAATTCGAAAGAAACCTGAAGGCGCAATGATCTCTATGGAAGCTGGAAAAGCGCTTGCATTCGCACTCTGGAATCTTCAGGAGCGAGGAGTCATTTATATCGAACCCACAACAGAGGTCTATCAAGGAATGGTAATTGGAAACACAACAAAAGGCGAAGAAATGTTCGTGAATCCATGCAAAGGAAAACAACTTTCCAACATGCGCTCATCCGGAAACGACGAAGGAATTTATCTCGTCCCCGCGCTCACCGTCACGATCGAGCGAGGACTTGAAACAATGAATGAGGATGAATATCTAGAAATTACTCCGAAGAATGTGCGACTCCGAAAGAAGAGTTTTGAAAACAAGAAGCGTACGTAAGAAAATTGGAAAAGCGCGCGAGTCGCCCCTCAAAGGACATTGGGGCGACATGATTTTGCTAAATCAGGTCGCGCGCTTTTTTGTTGATTATTTTTTTCTCAAGAGTATAGTAATTCCTAGTCCAAGAACATTTTCGAAGTTAATTCTAGCTAGGGAGTCGCGCAGATGCAAAAACATGAAAAAAATCCTGACACTCAACGCCTGGAGAGGCTCGGGGCGCTGGAAAGAGTAAAGCGTGATGAAGCACTCTTCCAAGTTCTCATGGAAAGCAGCAACACGTGCAGGAACAAGAGTTTAGGAGGCACCAGAAAGTGTCTCAGACCTCGTCAGATCAAGAAGCGCGCGACTAGTTGCTAGTCGCGAGTTTTTTTATTTGATTATTTTTACCCCAAGAGTATAGTAATTCCCAGTCAAAGGGTACCCGTCTCATTGTGGAGGTAAATGCCATGTCATGGAACAACTCTTTTTACGCACCCTCTCGCGAGGATTACGAAAGGAAGCCCGACCCTTTGCCACACTGGCTCAAGATGAAACCACCGAGCCCGGGCAAAATCAAGGCAGCCCAAAACCGACAGAGGCGCCACGGTCGCGGTCGAAATCGCCACCTGCGCCCGACTGGCCTGATTATCAACAACCTGATGCCGATTTAATCCTCGCTTCAGGTCAGTAACGCACGCACCTTCACTGGTTCGTGCGCTTTTATTTTTCTATACAATAATTTCCCACTTTTGTGCGGACAATATTGAGAGCTAATGCACCAGTTCCTGTCTTCTTGCCAATTTCGTGTGCAAGTGAGCGCATATAGGTCCCACTACTACACGCGACTGCAATTTTAATTACAGGAAAATTTTGACCAAAGAGTTTTGAAAGCGTTTTTTGCCACAATTTAAGAATTTCTTTTTGGCGGAAATCTCCTTTTACACGGGCAATGTCGTCGGAAATTTTCGCCAGAAAATTTCCGACCGAAATCTTGTATTTTTCTAAAAGTTTTATTGAATAAATCTCAATTTCTTTGGTGGGAATCTCAATATCATCAAGTTCGCCGCTTTTTGCCAAAGCAAAAAGCGGCTTCCCCCCCACAGTCTTCGAGGAATATGGCGGATAGGATTGGGTACGCTTTCCGACGAAAATTTTGACGAGCTCGTCAAAATTTTCGTCATCCTTTATCAAGGTTAAACCTTGATAATTTGTAACCTTCCCCAAAATGTCATAAGTATCCGTCTCAATCCCCATCAGGACATCCACTTCATACTCTTTATCGAGTCCCAAATATTTCTCTTTCTTTTTACATTCCTCGCCGACAAGCGCGATCAAAACTCCCTCAGCAAGCGGGTCCAACCGCCCAGCATAAGTCATCCTCTCTTTCACTAATTCCGGCCGAGTAGCCCGAAACCGCTCCAAACACTCGAGCGGAGTCTCCCCTTTTTCTTTCCACAAAGAAATCATTTCAGTACACTAAATCTTTCTAATGCTTTCTTTGCAACATCGACATGCCAGTTTTCATCAACCCCATACCATTTGCCAGCACTTTGGATCTCACTGTAAGCGTATGGAGTGGTGGTGGGCCTTTCTTCTGGCGGTAAACAAAAACTCGACCAACGTAAGAACTGAAATCCTTTACACTCGGAAAGCGGGACGACCACATTCCTCTCTTTCTTCTCATCTTTATAGTCCACAGCAAGCAAACTTCCGGGCGGAATACGAATATTGTTCATAGTCACTTCCGTAAGAAGAAGCGCTGATTTTTCGCCGTCAAATTTATGAAGCGCAATCGGATTCCCCGCATCATCAACTATCAAATTGAAATCTCTCGAAGCAGAATCCTCATCATTCATAAATTCAAAAAAGAATTTTTCTGCACTGGTACAATCCCCCACTTTCTCTACCGTCCTCTCAACCGGTAAAGTCGGTAAGTTTTCCGCAATTTCCTTTGGACATCCAAAGACAACATCATGGATCGTCCCGGTCACTATTTTTTCTCCGACAGTTTCCGCACGTTCTTGAATGTCGAGGAAAACTTTTTCATCACAGAAATCTTTCAACTTTGGCACCATAGCATCCAACTCTCGTGATTCCATGTTTGGATTCTTTCTGTACAATTCCTCCTCAGCATTATCCCGAGCAATCACCGCCGGAGTTTTATCAGAAAAAAGAAATTGTTTTTTCCTTCCCTTCTCATTCGTAAAATCCCGAAAACACTTACCGGCCTGGAAAAAAGCTCCGCCGTGGCGCATTTGCATCCCATCTTTCACTACCTCATTAAATTGAGATACATAGAGCTCATAAAGCGGGTAACCAAGAGCTTCATACGCTTCCGGAATACGCTCGATGGGACTTTGAAAAACTTCCGCCGTAGACAACTGCGGAGGTCTTTCTTCCATCTCATCTGGTTCTGGTGTTGTCGGTGCACTTTCAATCATGGTATTCTATTTTACCAAATAATACGCTACAATACTCACATTATGTCTGACAAAAAACTGTCTACTGATGCCTACAAGGGCGTTCGGGATTTCTATCCCGAGGATATGGCAATACAGAACTATATTTTTTCAATCTGGAAAAAAGTAGCTGAAGAATTCAAATATCAAGAATATAGCGCCTCTCTACTCGAATATGCCGAACTTTATCGAAGCAAAGGAAGCGATGAAATCGTCAATGAACAGATGTATATTTTCACCGACAAAGGCGACCGCGAAGTAGCACTTCGACCTGAAATGACGCCGACCCTCGCCAGAATGGTGGCGGCAAAACGAAAATCCTGGAAATTCCCCCTCCGATGGTTTTCCATCCCGAATTGTTTCCGCTATGAACGCCCGCAGCGAGGCCGCAAACGCGAACACTGGCAGTTAAATTGCGATGTTATGGGTATCGCAGGAATTGAAGCAGAAGTTGAGATCATTTCTCTCGCCCACAAGATAATGAAAGAATTTGGCGCGAAAGATGAGGATTTTGAGATACAGATAAATTCAAGAAAATTGCTTCAAGAAAAATACGGAAAAGAAATGTTCCGTCTTCTTGATAAAAAAGAAAAAATGGAAAAAGCGGAGTTCGAAGCGGAGTGGCAGAAACTTTCCGGCAAACCGTATGAAGAGGCGGAGCTTTCCGAGAGCCCGGAGCTTGCTCAAATCATCGATGCACTCGAAAAAAAAGGAATCAAAGCGAAATTTACCCCCTCAATCGCCCGCGGTTTCGACTATTACACCGGAATGGTCTTCGAAGTATTCGATACCAATCCGGAAAATCGCCGAGCTCTTTTCGGTGGAGGCAGATACGACAATTTACTTGAAATGTTCGGCGTAGAACCAGTTCCCACCGTTGGCTTTGGAATGGGAGATGTCACTATGCGGGATTTTCTGGAAACCCACAAGCTCCCGTTAACAAAATAAAATTAAGAAAACCGCTTATTATGCGCAAAGTAGTTTTTGATATTGAAACAAAAAACATGTTTTCCGAAGTCGGTTCGAATGACCCAGCAAAACTCGATATTTCTATCGTGTGCGCTTATGATTCCGAGACCGGAGAATATTCTTCATACCTCATGGAAGAATTGCCGAAGCTTTGGCCTATTATAGAAAAAGCAGATATGCTCGTCGGCTACAATAGCAATCACTTCGACATTCCCCTCTTGAATAAGTACTATCACGGCGATCTTTCAAAAATAAAAAGCTTAGATATTCTCGAAGAAATTCGCAAAGTCCTCGGCCGAAGAGTAAAGCTCGACCAAGTTGCCGAAGCGACCCTTGGCACCAAAAAATCCGGCCACGGCCTTGATGCGATCGTCTGGTGGAAAAAAGGCGAGATAGATAAGATCCGCAAGTACTGCCTCGATGACGTGAAAATTACAAAAGACGTCTATGAATACGCCCTCAAAAACGGAAAGCTTCTCTTCAAAGAAGGCGGAAAAGCAAATGAAATAAAGCTCGATACATCAGGCTGGGAAAAGAAAAATGAAAGTGCGATGACGTTTAGTTTGCCGTTCTAAAAAGAGTGCTATAATAGCCAAACATTACCCATACATTAACTAATTCCTTATGAAATTAAGCACCCCAGTCGCAATCATCGTCGCCGGAGTTATCATTGCCGGAGCAATTCTTCTTGTACAAACAGGTAAAGTCGGAAATAATAACTCTGGCCAGAATGGAGTTGCAGTGCAAGATCACAACGAGAACATAGCTCCTGTTACGGCAGATGAACATATCCAAGGCGATATACATGCACCAATCGTAATGGTTGAATACTCCGACCTTGAATGCCCATTTTGTAAGATATTTCACGAGACAATGGAAGGAATCTGGAGTGCTTATCACGATGACGGAAGGATTGCTTGGGTCTATCGTCATTTCCCTCTTGATAGACACCCAAAGGCACCAGCTGAAGCACAGGCGAGCGAATGTGCTGCAGAACTCGGCGGAAATATTGGATTCTGGCATTTTATAACCCAACTATTCGCGGTCACTCCTTCGAACAACGGAATGGATATCGGAGTTTACAATACACCAAAACCAGCTCCTACTGATGAGAATGGTAAGCCATATTACAAAGAGGCAAAGCCAACAAGCGCAAAAGACGCTGGAATGCTTTCAAAGATCGCTGTGCAAATCGGACTTGAGAAAGCAAAGTTCGAGGACTGTCTTGCAAGCGGAAAGTATAAGCAGAAAGTGGCTGATCAGCTGGCCGACGGAGTGCAAGCTGGCGGAAATGGAACTCCTTACACGATAATGGTACTTAAAAATAAGATTCCCGACGCAGCAAAGAAATATATCACCGATACAAATACTGGGTTCTTGAAGCAAATTAATTCTCCCGGCACGCCAGACCTCCTCTTCGTCACAAATGATGGAATGAGAATTGGAGTGAGCGGTGCGCAGGATCCCGCTGTGATGAAGAAGATTGTTGATTTGGTGCTGGCAGGAAAATAAGTAGCTCGAAACATCTTTTTGAATCAGCAGAAAACCGCCCCAGCCGGCGGTTTTCCTCATCCTCGGCGGGTTCCGCTGTGGTATAGTTTTTGCCCGAAGCAAAAATTACACCACATCGGACCGTGCAACCTCGCCTGCGGACTGATTCAAAAAGATGTTTCTCGCTCGCGCGCTAATTTGTTTTATTGACATTTTAATATAGATGATGTATAAAATACGCCAGGAAGGAGGTGTGCTTTGTTGGACAAAGACAAGCAGGAAAAACTGAATCTGAAGGTGGCTGAAATGCGAACAGCATTCGAGAAATACGCCATTTCCGAGGGAATGATCCCCGATGGCAAATCTCTCACCATTCGGTTCAGTGTTGCTTCACCGGTTGTTGAAGTTTCCGAGAATGAGACCATCGACGACGGAAAGGAGGAATTACTCTCGATGCCCCTCAGAAGATTCTTCACCGCAGAAAGACTAGCGGGAGCAGGAATAAGACGCACTCAGGCCATTGCCCGATTACTTACGGCGTCAGACCGTTCAGAGGGTAGTGATAGTCTAAAGACCGTGGAAGACTTGACCCGCCGGACGAAGACAGAGCTGATGCGTCGTTATAAGAACTGCGGCCAAGTGGTGGCAGAGAAAGCCAACCAGGTTCTCATGCAATGCGGACTTTCGCTGCGAAAAGAATAGAGGTGCGGGGTTCAGACAATCACCATTCGTCTGGACCCTGTTTTATTTACAAAGTTTCTTTTTTCATACCGCACCACTTGCAGTCCTTGTCGTCGCAGGTTTCAGTCAAAAATGCGCCGGACCAGACACTCTCGATGAGTGATTGGATTTCGTCTTTCACTCTTTTTTCATCTGCCGAAGTTATGGGGAGTGTTATCGTCGGACATCTACCTTTCGAGTCCGGTTTTATGAAAACAAGCGCGGGTTCGATAGATTTATTTTTGTACTTTGTGTTTCCATCGAGGAGAATCTTGTAGAAAATGAGCTGGCGGAAATAGTTGCCGTCGCTGTCGGTTTTCGTCTCGCCTTTGAGCGCATTGACGCTCATCGCCTCGCGAGTTTTGTAGTCATACACCAGCGTCTTGTCCTGCCCGTCCACCACGGCGTCTAGCTTCCCGTGAAGCCTCAAAATGACCTCTTTTGAGGCATATTTGCCTTCATACGAGGCCTCTACCCACGTCTCGGTCAATACCTTCCCCTCAACATTTAGAAGCGAAATAAGGGCTTTTGCCACTTTCGGAGCATCTGCGAGAAGCGTCTCCACTGCCCCCTCTTTTTCAAAAAGTGGAAGGAGCGAGTGGTCGAAATAGGCCTTCACCGTACTCTCTATCGTCGCAACAATCATCTGTTCTAATTTGTTTTCCCTAAACCGAATCTGCTCTGCAGATTCGGTCGGGCGAACATTTTCTTCTGAAAATGTTTTAGCCTGATGCCACACATACGAAAGTGCTTCGTGCATTGCATTTCCTTTTTCCGATGCGACACTCGGCGCTTCCGGCACTTTCAAAATACTTTTGTATAAAAATTGGCTGGGGCAGGTCAGAAAGTGATTGAGTGCCGTTACCGAAAGCCCCGATTCGGTCAAAACATTTTTTGCATACTCCATAATCTCCGCCTTCTGTTTTTCATCCACATCTCCGTTTGATTTTGCCGTATGATTTTCAAAACTCGCTGGTAAGTCAGTCTGCGAGACGGATTTCGAGTCGAGTTCGGAAATAAACCGAAGCGGAGTAAATTCTTTTTTCAAAGCGTCTTGGAGCGGAGCAATGATTGAAGCGTGTTTTTTGGCACGAGTCAGTGCCACATAGAAAAGCCGCCTTGCATCACGCACTTCGTCCTCATCCCCTTTTTCACGAGGCAAAATAAACGAGCTTCCGTGTCCGCGGGAAAGCCACGCTTCGTCTGTCGCATATGGCAAAAAGACATAATCAAACTCAAGCCCTTTGGAGCCGTGAGCAGTCATCACCCGCACCTGCGAATCCGGCCGGCCGACTGTTATCTTGACACTCTTCGTCTCCGCCGATTGCCGGTATGCCAGAAGTTCTTCAATTAAAACGCTCGGTGATTGAATACTTTTTTCCACCGCAATGTCTCCCGCGAGAGCAACAATCGTTCGCCAAACTTCGGCAGAAAGAGGATTTCTTTCCGCGACCGCTTCAAAGCCAGAAAGTTTCGCAGCCAAAACGAGAAAGTTAATCGCACCGTCTTTGGTAATTTCTTTCTGAAGCTTCGCAATGGCGGGAATTTCGCTCCGCGAAATTCCCGCAAAGTCCCCTGCTCGTATCAAACGAATAAGTGCAGTCTTCCGCGGAAAATCGAGATGCCACAACCCCCCAGCAACAGTCCTCGCCAGAGCCTCCACATTCCCCGGATTCGCCAAATATTCAATCAAATCAAAATACAGCGCCCCGACAGGATGCGAAAAAATATCCGCTCCGCGTTCCGCCGAAGCCGGTATTCCATTTTGCTGAAGTAAGGCAAGTATGCGCTCCACATCCCGATTTCGTCGTACAATTATGGCAATTGTTGGTTTCTCTCTCACGCTTCCATTGTATCAAAAATCAGAATGGAAAAAATTAGATAAATGAAAACCCGCAAAACTTCTGCAAGGTCTTCTTTAGATCCTTTTAAAGTTTTGCGGGTAGTTAGATCGCGGTCTCTGCTTCTTTCGCCCAGATGCGCATCTCGCGCACACCGAGATAAGAGTAGAGAACGCCACTTGCCCCGAGGAAAATGATTCCGGCAACTGGAGATGCTTTCAACAATTGAATAGCAACCCAGAAGAGAATGTTCAACCCCGGAACGATGGCGAGGGAACGAATACAAAAACTCGTATCGTCCCACTTTTTTACTGCCTTTTTCATGGCTTGTCTCCCAAAGAGCCCAAAATCAAACCTTCACTGATAGTATTATAGCATATATACTGCCTTTTTGTCAAGTATATTAAGACTTAAAAATAGCCCTTAGTTGAGAGCTTTTTTACCTTAACATTGAGCCCCTCCCCCAACCTGCTATAATCAGGATACATGGGAAACTCAAGCGGAAAAAACAGTGGTGGTGGTGTCGCCCGCCTGCGCGCGGCGCGCGGGCAGGTACATAGCATGCCGGCGGATTTGCGAAAGGCCATTGCCTCTGACAAAGCGGTACTCTCACTCTGGCAGGATATTACGCCGCTCGCACGCAATGAGTGGATTTGCTGGGTCATCTCCGGCAAAAAATCGGAGACGCGAGACATCCGCATCAAAAAAGCCCTCTCGAAAATGAGAGGCGGAATGCGCCGCCCGTGTTGTTGGGTGGGCTGTACTCATCGCACGGACAAATCGATGAGTCGTTCACAAAAATTTGTGGTTGGAAGGGGGTCTAAAAAAACTTAAAACAAGAACCTTTCGCAAGGTCGATCCTTGTTAGCTCAAAAACCACCTTTTGATAGCAACGAAATGAAGACCGTTTTGCCGTCTTCCGAATAATTTGCGATTAAAACCGCCTCTGCGGTTTCCCCCACAGGAATTGGTTTGAGGACTTGGCCCGCGCCAAAAACCTCGTTAAACTTCTCAATTTCTGCCATGAGTTGCTGACGATCCAGATTTGAATGCAAAATCCTTCCCATCTCCTTCGCAGCCGCTTGATTCACACGGCTCATTGTCTCAAAAGAATTGCCTACGACATTGGTGATAGCACTCGATGATTTCTCTGCGTGTTCCATAATAGATAGCTTAATTTTTAATATCCATATTATAGCAAAAGTAATATTACATTTCGATCACAACCTTCCTTGGGCTAGCAAGAACAACTCTTGCGAGCTATGGAACCATTCGTACGAATGGTTCCATGAAATGCAATAAAAAAAACCGGCGGACAGTGAAGCTCGCCGGTTTCGAATCATAGATTCTGTCCCCAATAATAGAGAGCAGACAAACTCACCGCACTAACGCAAACAACTTGCTCGGGCTTTCTTCCAGAAGTTTATTTTCGGGAAGAGAAAGAATATCCCTGAGCGCCTGAAGCGGTTTTCTCCGGAGAGAATCGGCTCTGAAAATACCGAGGGCATCCTCCATTCCCCGCAGAACCGCTTCCTTGTCCGATTGAAGAGAGCGGAAACCTCCTTCGGCTCGAGCCGAGACAAGGAGCTCAGTGAAAGCCTTGCGAATATTCACAAAGACGATCTCCTCAACATCCCCAACCTCTACGTTTCCCGGCACACAATCCTTGAGCGCTTGCACCGCTTCATCCGCCCGAAGCAGACCAGAAGAAACAATAACGAGCATGATTTCCACCTCCTTCATCAAAAACTGCGCCAGAAAATCAACAATTCGTGTGGGGAATGGGAATTCCCCAGTCTTGCATCGCCTTAGCTCTCGCCAAAGCCCTGCGAGCCATCGCGCTGAGAGATTCGTCGGAAGGAGTCGCCTCCTTTGAACCGACTTCTCTTTCAGCATCCGGTACCGCATCTTTCTGTTCCATGACAAAATCCTCCAGGTTCCAAAAACACATTAACGCTAATTTTTCAAAATGTCCACTATTTGTTCCACCAAATACTTGTCTCCCGCTTCTACATTCCCCGCCATAACAATTTCGACAGGCTTGGCGGCCGCGCCTTCGGGCGCGGCCGCTTTCAATTTCACTCGCAGATTCTTGTGCTCCCCATCGGCATAGTTATTCTCAATCATAGCAAAACTGGCGTCCAAAATACTCTGATGCGAGCGGTAGTTGCCCGTGAGCGAAATGACCTTCATGCCCTTCCAGAGATTTTGAAAACGCAAAAAGTTCTCGACAGACGCGCCCTGAAAGCGGAAAATAGCCTGCTTCTCATCCCCCACCACGAAGAGATTGGGATTGTCGAAAAAGTCTGCGATAGCGCGAATGAGCATATTTTGCGAATCATTGGTGTCCTGATGCTCATCAACGAGAATGTAGAGAAATTTCTCCTGGAGCATTTGGAGAAGTAATTTGTCGGTACGGAGAGCGGTGAGAAGCTCGATGATGAGATCGTCAAAATCCATCTTCCTATCAGCACGTTTCTTTTCTTCGTAGGCGAGATAGGCATCGGCAAAGATAATCGTGCGCTCGCATTTTTCAATTCGTTTCAATGCATCGCCTTTGAGCTGCCCCTTCGTCGGCCCGCGGGTAGAAAGAGAAGATTCGTCCCGCTTCACCCGCTCAATTTCCTCTTTGGCAAACGTGCGCACAATTTCCGGCGTCCAAGCTTCTTTTTTGGAATCGCGGATTGCGCCGAGAATTTTGCCAACATAGAAATCAGGCTCGCCGGCAGGGCGCAGTTTCGCAAATTTCTTGTCGCGCAAAATCGTGCGGACGAGAGTTTCCGATTCGATATCGGTGATCTGTTTGGTGCGGGAGAGATGCGGAAAATGATCCGGGAATTCAGCAATGACAGACCCCGCAAAGCCGTGGTAGGTGTGGACACGGACTTTTTCGGCATCACTGCCAATAATTTCCCGGAGTCTCCTTTTCATTTCCTTGGCACCAGCCTCAGTGAAAGTAAGGCAGAGAATCCCGTCCGGCGAAGTCCCATTTCCACTAAGCAAGATTTTGGCGATTCTTATCGCCAAAATCTGTGTTTTTCCAGTTCCGGGTCCTGCGATTACCATGACAGGTCCGTCAATCGTGTCGACAGCTTCCTTTTGCTTGGAATTTAGATTTTTATAGAGTTCGTTGAATTTCGCCTCGTTCATGCTGATATTGTAGCATTGAAATTAGGGCGGAGAAAAAACTTATAGATCCTGTAATTTCAGGTCCAAATCTTCATTTGCCCGGGAAAATTCTCTCTTTATTTCCTCTTTTTCTGTATCAATATCAAATAGCTTTGCAGTTTCTGAAAGTTCTTTTCCTAACTTTTCTAATCTACTCTTCTTCTCTTCCAATGAGCCAGAACCTCGAAAAACGCTTGCTAAATCTTCCCTAAATTTTTTTAACAAAATACCCGTCAGCTGAGATTTACACTCATTCGGAAAGTAATCAAGCATTTCCGGATGAGAAACAAGAAATGGAATGAGTAATTGTGTACGAGAATGTGATCCCGAAAATACGTAGTCCCTACATATATAAGCAAATGTTTCTGATGCCAAATTCGGTCTTTCTTTTGTAAACTGTATCGCTTTCTCTATCAGGGATGAATGAGAAAGGATGTCTAGCTTACCCTGAAGCGCATTGTCTGATTCCGAAACAGGGTCGGGAGAAAAAGAGGGTGGTGTCACAATGCCCGAATAGAACATTATATTTATTGCGTCTCGTGTCCCTTGTGGCGGTAAATTTTTCAAATCAAAACTGGTGCTAGAAATTCTTGGCAACTTACTCCGTGGTGCCATTTCCTTGAAAGGCCGATAACCATAATCATATTTAATAATATCTTCAGGCTTACCAAACTCAAATGGCTGGTCCAAGTGAAAACCACTGAAACGTATCGCTCTGTTATCTAAAATTTCGATTACACCTCCTTTATATGACTCCCCGCCAACAATTTCTACCTTTTTGGGAAATTGTATTTGCTCAATTTTGCTTTTTTGAACAAGAGCGCCCTGTTCATCAGGTTGTTGTTTGTTTGGATCTTCGATATTCATAGAGATACTATAGCGTAAGACATAAATTCAGCAATAAACATCCAGGCGGCGCTTCATCTCCTTGCCAAAAGTATTTTTCTGCTGAAAAATCTTTCAGCCCTGCCTCGGCACGACTGCCTCCGGCCTTGCGAAAGTGATACCCATCACTTTCTCACTCCAGCTTCGGTGAAAGTCAAACACAAAATCCCGCTGGCAGGCGTGTCAGTCTTAAGCAAAATATTCCCAATCCGCAAAGCCAAAATCTGAGTCTTCCCAGTCCCCGGCCCCGCAATGACCATAACTGGACCTTCAATGGTATCCACAGCTTCCTTTTGCTTAGCGTTGAGTTTCTTGTATTCTTCCTCAAATTTCATGCCTCAATTGTAGCATCGAAAATCGGAACAAAAAATGACTACTGTTCAAATGAAACATGCCCACGGCCCGCCTGAGCAACTGAAATAAAGGTTGGTGGAATTATTTTTCCATCACAATTTTTAAACGTAACCATAGAACCTGAGATAGCAGCCGCAGCAGCTAACTGGACCATGACTTGTGGAATGACTATTTGCTTATTTAAATCTATTGTCAGATTTGCACCTGACTGCACAATCTGCAACATTGTCTGAGGTATTAACATGGTCTGTATTATTTAAATATGATTAATTCTCCAAGCATTTCCTTCGCTATCATACCCAACGATGAGTATTTTACCAGATTGAATATTTTTTTCGTCAAAAACCTCTGATACAGTAAAAGTATCTCGAAGAGAAAGAATTTTTTCAGAAATTTCCTCTTTTTTGCGAGCAGAGAAAAAGACATTGACAGGAAGAGGTGACGACAAAGACGTAATCCAAAATTGAAGTTCAGGCATTCCAGGAACATCTTCCGAAGAATAAGCAAAAATTTTGACGAGTAATTCCCCAAAGGAGTCCCATTTTTTCACATCTTCGACCATTTCTTTTAAAGGAAGATTGGCGAGAAAAAACTTAACTTGCTCAGTATCCTCAGCACCTTTTTCCTTATATTCGTTTAATACAACATCAGCCACTTCATTGAAAAGAATTTTGGCGTCCTTGCCTATTGTCTCTTTATGACCAGCCGACAATTTATTAAAAATATTTGTTCCTAATGTTATCATTTTTTTGGTATTTCTCTTACAAGGGCAGCCTTCAGTGCAATATCAAGTAAATCTTTCTCGATTTTATAGGAATCGTCAATCTTAGTTAGAAGTCCTTGATATTCACCAATATCATCCGGTCGTAATTCAAATCCAGACTCCACTCTCTCAATGGATCGCTTCGCCCCAGTGAGACAAATACGAGTCAGAGGAGCTTCTGCAACAGACGCAAATGCCGAGGCCGCTCTAAACCACCAAAGAAATGCTGTTGCGTAACTTTTTTCACTATCCCAAAATTGCCCGAGAGTACGATAAGTTTGCCCTCTAAGAGTACCTATTGCCGTATCATGCTGAGCCATGCCCGTTGAGAACATACTCTCCAAGTTTTCCGTTTTTTCGTCAAAATCTTTTTGAATCTGTTTTCTAAGTTCAACAAAATGTAAATCAGTTTCTTTTTTTATATGTTCTTTAGAGGTTTTCCAATTGAAGAAAATATAAAACGCTATTATCGCACCAACGATTAGTGAAAAAATTGCAGTTTGAGCCTCAAGAATATTAGAGAAATACCCTTGTGCTATCTGGAATTGATCTGTAGCATGTTGAACTTCTGATGAGGTTGCGAGTGTTGATAAAGAAGTAGAATTAGTCACATTTTGTTTGGTTGATATATATTCTAGCATAAGAAAAATCTAAGTGAGAACACTTTCTTCCAAATCTTCTGACTTATCATTCAACATTGGAAAACATTCCTTTATCTTTTTTGAGCTTAGAGCTGATACGCCTCTCTGCTGAGAAAATCCATAAGCGAAATCGACCAGACCAGAACGACCAAGCAACACAGCAATAAGATGGGCGCAGGTCAGCAGGTTGTTAGGCCTTCCAGCGTTCGGACTATATAATTTTCCCCTACTTCGTCCCTTAGTATGATATTTTACATCTTCATTCAGAGCGATAACATCCAAGTAATGCAGAAAAACCTCAAGTGGAACATTGAAAACGCTGGGAATATCTTTCTGAATTTCCTGAATAATTTGTAGGGAAGGATTATATACAACTCGATTATCTTTTATTTCGTGGTCCAACATGAGAGCTGAGCGCGCAAGCAAACAGGCTAAAAGTTCCAGAGACTCGCGGCTCTTATTCACCATCTGTTCCAATTCATGAAAGATATCTCTAAACGATGCACTTTTGGGTTCAAAGTCTTCACCCTTTCTCATATACGGCCACATATCGTTTATGTTTGCGTCTTTTCTCTCTGTCTCTTTCCCAGGCTTTCCTACTCCAACTTCATAGCCACCACCAATCCATAATTTGTGATAAATACGAGCTTTCTGGGAAGGTCCAGCAGGAAGAGTTATAGCATCCTCAATACTCTTGATTCGTAACGCTTTTGCGTCCTTTAGCCCTTTCTTATCGAGACGTAGAATAGCGTTGAGTTTTAACTTCATGGGAGGTTTGGTTAGTAAAAATATTAGATAACACCATTCACAATAGATCAAGATTGATCAAATGTCGATCAAATGATAGAATTAAGAGGAAATGAAAAAGCTCACAAAAAAGATACGAGTTGCTGAACTTTTTGCCGGAGTTGGAGGATTCCGGATCGGACTTCAGCAAGTAGCTTCATCCGAAGGAGAATTCGACGTTGTGTGGAGCAACCAATGGGAACCCGCGACCAAGACTCAGCACGCATCAAATATATATGTGAAAAGATTTGGAGTTGATGGACATTCAAATGAAGACATAGCAACGGTTCCAACAAAAAAAATACCTGAGCACGACCTATTGGTCGGAGGATTTCCTTGCCAGGATTATTCTGTAGCGAGAACTTTAAGCCAAGCCGCTGGGCTTCAAGGAAAAAAAGGTATACTTTGGTGGTCCATACATCGAATCCTAAAAGAAAAGGGAAAAGATGCTCCTTCTTTCTTGATGCTCGAAAATGTAGACAGATTATTAAAATCTCCAGCCTCGCAACGAGGACGCGATTTTGGGGTCATGCTTGCTTCCCTCTCTGACCTCGGTTATGCAGTTGAATGGAGAGTGATAAATGCAGCTGACTACGGAATGCCACAGAGACGAAGAAGGATCTATATACTTGGTTACAAAAAAGGAACAGGAGTGCATAAAGACTTGTCATCTATTGGAGCAACAGAGTGGCTTACTAATTCTGGCGTAACTGCCAAAGCATTCCCTATCGAAAAACCTGATGTGGCAGAACCATTTGAAATAGAGGGCGACCTCTCAGATGTGACGAAAGACTTTAATAAAGAAAAGTTTTCTAGTCCATTCGGAACTTCAGGGGTCATGATAAATAGAAAAGTTTGGACATTCAAAGCCATTCCTAAATACAAAGGTAAAATGGCAAAACTCAAAGATTATCTCGAACCTGACAATAAAGTTCCCGAAGAATATTTTATTGATGAGAAGTCATTAAAAGAATGGAAATACTTAAAGGGTGGGAAGAAAGAAAAAAGAAAAACTAACGCTGGTTTTGAATATGAATATAGCGAAGGGCCAATGGCTTTTCCTGATGCTCTAGATAAACCTTCAAGAACAATAGTTACTGGAGAAGGGGGTCCTACTCCATCCAGGTTTAAACATATAATCCAAACAAGGTCAGGAAAATTTCGACGACTTACACCAATCGAGCTTGAACGACTTAATATGTTCCCAGACGGACATACAGAGGGAGAATCTGCCGTCAAAAGAGCTTTCTTCATGGGAAATGCTCTGGTTGTTGGTGTGATCGAGCGCTTAGGAAAAGAATTACTTAAATTTTCTAACGGGAACAAGAGCCCTCAAAATTCTATTAGAAGTCGGGCCTGGGCGCTTCCTAATCTGGCACTCCCAAAGAACTAACACTTTCCAACCTTCTTTCTTGAGGCGAGCTTTAATCCTCCTATCTCTGAGAACATTGGTCTCAAATTTTTTTCTCCAGAATCCCCTGTGGGTCTTGGGCAGTCCATCCTTGCAATAAGGGCAGCGGTGCCAATAGCAACCATTTACAAAAAGGACCAAATTCTCTTTAGGAAAAACAATGTCGGGCCTTCCGAGCAGGTTCGAAGGATTTTTTCGAAATTTAGGAAAATCCCCTTTTCTCAAGATACTTTGCACTATTTTTTCAGGCTCAGTATTCTTAGCCCGATTTGCGCTCATGACCCTAGAGATAGTGGTAGACTTTGGTTTTGGAGCTCTTCCATCACGTAAATATCGCATAAATTAGATTAAAGCATTTTTTGTGTAACAAAAACAGCCGTCTTACCAGCGACTGTTTTCATGGTATATTATTTTGTTTCCTATACCGACCCATTACTTATTTAGTGCCATAAGGACTTTGGTTCGTCGGCTTTAAACTCACACCGTTTTGTCCTGCTCGATTACGAACAGAATCCTCTGTGCGACCGAGAAGTAAGCCGATTACTCGTGTCGGGGTATTCTTCTTAGCCAGTTCTGAAAGTTTTCTTTCATTTTCAGGCGTCCAGGGCTTGCCTGTATTTCTAATATATCTTGGTTTCATCTTATTTTTAGACTAAAAACTATTTCTAAGGTATCGACCTTTCACCAAAAACAAAAACGCGACCCTTTCGGTCGCGCTTTTTGGTAAGATTTTGTATTTTTTGTTAAGCGTGATCGAAAGGTGAAAAAGTGTTGTGTTCAAAATAAATTTGTATTGTGAACCCCCCGATTTTAAATGTCTCGTATTTAGATTTTGATGAACTACTCAAAAGTTTACTCTTTTTAATGCGAAAGTCAAGAAAAAAAACAGAAAAATTATTCCAAACCTTCTCTTTCCGCCCAGATGCGAACTGCCTCATGACTTCCCTCCCAAGCATCCCACACAGACTGTGACCATTCGTTGATGCGCGTGTCAAAAGTATTTTTCTGCTGAAAAATCTTTCGACCCTGCCTCGCGTCGACACGCTCCGGCCTTGCGCCTTGGGTCCCATCCCAAGGCTCACTAGCCGCGCCGGGCGAGATATTCATAACATCCGAAACTCGAATCTTCCCTCTTTCTTTCGGCAGAGCAAAAGTCGGCCAAGGCTTTTTGTCCTTATTATGATTCGCGAGAAGCATATGAGGATTTTCCTCTATGGAACCATTCGAGCGAATGGTTCCATAGAGGAAATGGAGCAAAATATCAGAGCATATCTATAACACTTTTTACAATCACCGGAAGTTTTGGCGCAAGGGAAAATTGAGCCGAGAGACTTCTCTGTTCCCTCTCCACAATATCAGCACCAAGAAGCACAGCGAGATGTTTGGAGGTGGCTTTAAAAGAAAGCTTGATATTCTCAGCGATCTCACCTACATTCGCCTCTTTGTTTATTTTCAAATATTTTATAATCTCGAGCCGACGACGATTGGCAACAGCTTTGAGAGGTTTTTCATACTGCTTCATATATTTTATTATACACCCATGGAACCATTCGTACGAATGGTTCCATGGGTGAACATGAGGCGATAATTACATGTTGCATTTTTTACATCGTACCCCACCAAGATTCAATTAAGAATTGCGTTTTACCGCTCGCAAAAAGTAGACGGCGACGATGATGGCCGCTACGATGAGGGTGATGTGAAATCCAATATCAATTTTGATGAGGCCGGAGAGATTCATGCCGTTGACGCGGTGAAGATTGTCATGTGGCCACCAATTCATAAGAAGCCACGCGATTGAGATGTATGTTGCGAGAGCTCCCCTTTTCGCTTCAGGCATTGCGTTTTTTACCGACTTGTATCCAAAGAGAAGGAATGAGACACCAAGACCAAAGGCAATATCTTCCACGATTGCGACAATGATAAAGAATGGGAGCTGGAAGCTTGTCGGCACTGGAGCGCCCATCATATCTGGCCAAATGACCCGGGCAAGGAGAAACGTAATAACGGTGAGCACAAGAGTAACAATGATGACTTTTGTTTTTGTTTTCATATGCAAATATAGTACACCTTTCAGATTTCATTTGCTAGAAAGTGGCGCGGCCTTGAAGGCCGCGCCGCATTTAAGTGCTATAATCAAACAGTACTTATTATTTTTTTATTTATATATGAATAAAATTATCACCACAATAATCGTGCTCGCAGTCGTTGGCTTTGCTGGATATTATTTGGTTTTCAATAAAAATTCGGGCCCTGCACCGGAACCCTCACCTACTCCGACGCAAGAGCCAGTGACTACCACTCCTGCCTCAACAACAGCTAACATAATTATTCAAAATTCCGCTTTTAGCCCGATGACTATCACCGTCAAAGCCGGAACAAAAGTCGTCTGGACGAACAAAGACGGCGTCGCCCACACAGTCACATCTGATGCCGGCACGCCTCAATCCTTCACCTCACGCTTCCCTGGCGGCGGAACATTCGGCGCAATTTTGACCGCACCAGGCATTTACCACTATCACTGCGACGTGCACCCGGGGATGACAGGCACTGTAATAGTGACGCAATAAAAAAACACCTCCTACTGGCAAGGACAGTCCTTTGCTATGGGCAAAATTGACAAAGTTTGGGAAGAGGCACAGTATTGAAACAGATTCGGTTTAAGAAACCCTTTTGAAAAAGAAAGCGAGGTGCACGTGCCCAATTTTCGCTTGAAAAGAAGTATGAAAGGACAATTCGGAGGGTACGGTTTTGTCATACCCCTGGTGCCTTTCACAATGGCCATGGTTTTTATCCTACCAGCAATCGGTAGGATGCTACACGGACAAGAGCTTGGTACTAGGGGCTGGTTTTCGCTTGCGATTGGGACCATAATGCTGGGCCTCAGCGTCTGGACCTTTCTTACAACCCCTCAACGCTTTTGAGTTCCAAAGAGGCTTTGCTGTTTTACCGGCAAAGCCTCTTTTTTCATTTCGCAAGAACAGTGATTCATTTCGCCATAGGGTCAGGTTGGAAGATGCCGAAGGTATTGCCTTCTAGATCGAGGAAATAGCCTTGCCAGCATACACCTCCGACTGCAAATTTTGGTAATGCCACTTGACCGCCAAGGCTCGTGATCTTTTGGGCTGTTTCATCGAAGTTTTTCACCTCCATCGAGCAAACATAGGCATTGGTTCCGGACTGCGGAGGCGGAGTTTTTGCTGGACGCTTGAGAAGTCCGCCGCGCGGGCCTTCTGTTTCTATGCGCCAATATTCAATAGGCAATCCTTCTGCTTTGGTGAATTTCCAGCCGAAAACTTCTCTGTAGAAGTTTTCGGCTCGATTCACATCATCCGCCTGGATTTCAAAATATGATGGTTGGTTCATATAAGTAGTTTTAGTGGTTCCCTCTTACATACTCTTCGGCTGAAGGAGACTCACGCGATTGCCTTCGGTATCTTGAAAAGAGATCCAAAGACCGACACCGGGA
This sequence comes from Candidatus Paceibacterota bacterium, assembly GCA_028714635.1. Classification (NCBI taxonomy): domain Bacteria; kingdom Bacillati; phylum Minisyncoccota; species Minisyncoccota bacterium. The sequence goes on along the minus strand of JAQTLZ010000001.1, from coordinate 151,201 downwards.
ATATCCTGCGGTTTCATCGATTGCTTACCGGATTCGTCCATCGCTCCCAAAATTTTCCCTCCACCTTTTTCGACTTCCTTCATGGAAGCTTCAATATCTTTGACCGCAATAACGACTGACGGCGCGTGAGAAAGAGGATTTTCGGTCTTTTTATAAAAGCCTCCGTTAATATTGCCCGGTTTTTGCACCATGCCTTTGGCGTCTGTTTCTGTCGTCTGTGCCACGATATAACCCCCCATCTCTGGCCCCATCTGCTGGAGCTTCCAATCGAAAACGGTTTGATAAAACTTCTTCATCCTCTCTCGGTCATTATAGCCCATCTCGAAATGTACGACTGGATTGATATTTTTCATAGTTTTTTTAATGAGTTAGTAATATGGAACATTCCTATAGACGTTGCACTTATCATTTTACAACAGAAATCGAAAATTGTGCGTAACTTTTCCCAACAAGCCACGTCTACAAGGATATGAACTTAGCATGGCTAAAACAAGCGCGGAACGTTCTCTCTCTCGACTATGTTGAAGTGTGTTTTGTGGCTGGGTTCAATGTACTCATAACGCTCGCAATGCTCGCGGGAAGGATGAAATTTCTTCAAAGCACCTCTCTCCTTATGGGAGTGGCAGTGATCATTGCCACGCTTGCTTTTATTCTTATTGAGCGAGTTTCATATAAAATGACAACACGAGAAGAGAATACTGACATAATCATGGCAATCTTTTTTGAAGCAATTCTCCTTTTCGGCCTTCCGATTCTTCCAGCAACCGCAAGCGTCCTGTTTCTGGCCTTGCAATTCCTTGCCGTTTTGGGAGTTCAATCACTCGCTATCGCCTTCTTTTGGAAAGCCTTCAATATTGAAATCGCCGAGATCTTCGTGCTCGTTGGGCTTACTGGAACGATCGCCTCCGAAAGAGCTTCGCACCAGCTTTCATATTTCACGTCTGGAATGAAAATTATCCGGGCGAGACTCGGCCAACTTCATATTCTTCACGCACTCTCTGCAAAGAAAGCCAAAGCTTCTCCTTAGCCTTCTGCTTTTTTATTCTCCAACACAAAGGCCCTTGCCGAGACAAGAGCCTTTTTCATACGGAACTTTTCTATCGGACATTCAGTACGGTTTATTTTTTCTTTTCTTCTTCATCGTCCTTACTACTAGCATCATCATCGTCGCCATCCATATCCAACATAAAAGCGTTTCTCGAGTAAGCGAACGTTCGCGACTCCCGAAGATTCAAAGTGAAACCTTTTCCAAGAGGTTTATTCCCCATATCCATTACATACTTCTGAAGTCTCAATACGCTTTGGTTTAACATTTTAGTTTTGGTTAGTTATTAAAGGGTCTCGGAGCCCTAAGTATTGATTTTAGAAACCTTTACTTAGGGACAATCAACCCCATTCACCTTCGCTTAAAAGTGGTGCATGTATACTTCATGTATACCGCAACGAACTCGCTAAGCTAAGGCAAAGAAATACGACTATTTCTTTTCCACTATCAATGACGCCTGGTGTTTTCATTTGTTACAGAAGAAATAACAGAACAATGGATAACATTGTTCTGTCAAATTTTTGCTATAGAAATTAACCCTATTTTAACAAATAGAGCTCTTGATTATACTCCCCCACTCCGAGATACTCCGCTTCCCCCTTGAGAATTTTTTCGAATGGCCGGCATGCAAAACAGCCTTTTTCACCTTTTGGGCAGAGAAATTCTTTTTTCTCCCGCGCTTCTTTCACTTTTTTGGCTTTTTCTAGGACATCCGCCCGGGCCTTTTCGTAATCAGGCAATTTTACAGCGATTGGAGTATCATCTTTGTCTAAATACCAATACGAGGCCCCTGTCACTTTTCTTTTCTGGAGATTTTTCAAAAGAAGCAAATAGATGGGGAGCTGGAGTGAATCTTCTTTTTCTTCATTTTTACCGGTTTTGAAATCGAGAACGCGGATACTGTCATCCTCTGGAATATATTCGATCCAATCAATTTTCCCGCAAAGAATGATGTTGTCGGATTCTGAAAGAAAGAAATTTGGCAGCATTTCCCTTTCCGGCAATTTCACTGTTTTATTTTTGAGAGGTCCAGGATTTGCGATAACTCGGCGAATCATTGCGAGCCCGCGTTCTTTTGCCTCCTTTTCGTCTTCTGCACTCAAAAATCCCCCCTTTTTGCCGGAAAATTTCTCCCAAGCTTTCTGAAATTCTTCTTCAAGATTTTGCGTAAACCTTTCTTCAACTTTAAAAGCACCGAGCCCTTCCACTACTTGATGTACTGCGGAACCAAGCGAGAGCGCAGGACTGACAATATTTATCTTCTTCCCAGTTTTTGGATTTTTGTAGACATTTTTCAAATAGTAAGAACGTGGACATTTCAAAAAATCCCCGAGAGAGGAGTGGGAGACCCAGACCGCACTGTATTTATCTTGTGGCATAATGCATCCAAATCCTTCAGTCCTTAATTCTACAATGCAAAAGGATAAAAACGAAAATCTTGCATTCATTGTATTGAAAAGCTAGTATGACAGAAAATGGTTCTTACAGAGGAGGGATTCTCATGCAAACCCCGTCACTTTTAGCGGTAGGAAGGGATAACAACATTCCAGTTGATTATACACGGGAACTCGGGGATCACCTCAAGACTGCCCGCGTGTCAGTATCAACCTGGGATTTTGCTTGCAGTACCAGTCCAATTGCCATTCGAGATCGAGACAAAGATCAAGCTCTCATCTCAGTCGGACATTTTGTGCCGATAGATTTCGATCCCTTAATGCACGGCTTACCTCGCCTGATTCGAGAGGCAAGGAAATACGGCGAGCCAGCAAGTGTGCTCGAGCTTCTGGCTCTGAAGGCGGGAGGGGAAATATTAAACCTCCTAACTTCAGAGACAAATCCTCTAAGCAGATTGCCAGCACTTGGCACACCTTTAGAAGATTGCGCCATCGTGCCAGGAATCTCCAGAATTCCGCAAACCAAATACTGGAGGCTCACACCGATACGGGCACATGAGTGGCTCTCCGCACCTCACAGTATGCTCATCAGTGTGGTGCTAGAAAGAAATGACTTTAAAACGTCGGCCGAATCAGAATACTGATCCGGTCGGTTTTTTAATAAAATTTTTGTTGAGCACGAAGAAAATTCCGCCACTGGCGGAATTATTCAGTTTTCCGAAAAGGTATGGCTCGCTTCTTAATAATTCTTCAAGCGATTCACCTTATCATGTGAGCGGATTTTTTCGTGCGCCTTTGCTTCAATTTGTCGGATACGCTCACGGGTCACGCCGAATTTTTGTCCCACTTCTTCGAGGGTATGCGTAATGCCGTCAATGAGGCCGTGACGCATTTCGAGGATCATTCGCTCTTTCGGAGGCAAGTCATTCAAAATTTCTTTTACTTGGTCGGCAATGATTCTACGTGAAGATTCTTGATCTGGAGAGAGAATCTTGTCATCTGAAATAAAATCCCCAAGCGTTGATTTATCATCTCCTTCATCCCCCACTGGGCTTTCAAGCGATACCGTGTTTTGATCGATTTTTTCAATATTGTAGACTTTATCTACGTCCAATCCCATCTCAACGGCAATCTCTTCGGGAAGCGGGTCTCGTCCCAAATCCTGCGAGAGTCGGCGAACAACCTGCTTGTATTTTGCAATTGTTTCCACCATGTGCACCGGCACGCGAATGGTACGTGACTGATCTGCAAGCGCACGAGTAATAGCCTGACGAATCCACCACGTAGCATAAGTAGAGAATTTATATCCTTTGGTCCAATCAAATTTATCTACAGCTTTAAACAATCCCAAGTTTCCTTCTTGAATCAAGTCCAAAATAGTAAGATCCGGTGAACGACCAACATACTTCTTTGCGATCGAAACGACAAGACGAAGGTTTGCGCGAGCAAGGAGATTTTTCGCTTCGGTATCCCCTTTTTCAATTCGTCTTGCAAGCTCTTTCTCCATAGCAGCGGGAATGAGCGGATACTGACCGATCTCTTTCAAATACATCTGGATAGAGTCGTAGGAAGAATCGCTTTTGCCTCCGTAGGTATATTTCTTTTTGGTAACATCTTCTTCGCCCGCTTCATCCATATCCAAAAGTCCCCCGCTGTCGAGAATATCAATTCCGCTTGTGTGAATTTTTTCGTAGAGAGAATCGAGAAATCCGATATCGTCTTCGATCGTCGGGAATTCTTTCAAAATTTCGTCGTAGGTGACGAACCCGCGTTCTTTTCCTTTCTTGAAAAGGATATCCGCTTTTCGATTAAGCTCGATTTCTTTTTTGTTAAGTTTTCCTGATCTCTGGATGAGCGGACTTACCTTTTCCACTTTCGCCTTTTTTTCCTTTCCAGGAACAACCTTTTTCTTGGAGCTCTTCATCCGAGCCAATTTGGCCTTTTTGAAGACTTTTGGAGAAACTTTTTTCTTATAACCTCGTGTTTTCTTGTGTTTTTTAGGCATAAAATATTCGCTGATTATACATTAAAAGTGAGATTTATTCTAGTTTTGGAAGTCTTTGCGAAGTTTGGTTAATTCCTCCCCTATTTCTTTGCATTTCTTAAGAAGTTCAGCTGCTTTTTCACTTGATTTATCCTTCTCTGCCTGGACGAGCTCGTTCATGGTTTTCGCGAACTCGGCTTTGAGATAATCTTCTTTCAAATTAAAAATGAGCTCTTTCAGATCCTTTTCCAAGTTCATCGCTCCGGAAAAAAATGTTTCTGCCTCAAAAATGACTCTGTTTTTCTCTTCTTTTGATTCTTCGAAACGCTTTAGTTCATTTTTTCCGGCAATTCTCTCGAATTCTTTTCTCACTTCAACTGTATCTATCACTGACTTCGGCAAACCTTCCTGCCAAAGAATGAGCCCGACAAGTTTTTCTTCAATTTTATTTTTGCGATGACTCTCTTCTTTCTTCTTCTCGCTTTTTAACTCTTCAGCATTTTCTTCTTTAATACCTTCGGTCTTTTTCAAATCTTCCCAAATAGCGTCCTCGGGAATATTAGTTGCTTCGGAAATTTTTCTCACGAAATGCGATTGTTCGATCCTGCTTTCAAGGGAAATAACATAGGGCAGGACTTTTTTACGGATTTCTTTGCCAAGCTGGCGTTCATCTTTTTCGTCTTTCATCACCTTGTGAAGGAGAAAATCGATGATATGGATCGCTTCTCCGACCGCCACTTTCCAGTCTTCCGGATTTGAAAGAATGAGATCTGCCGGGTCTTTCCCGCTTTTTATTTCAACCATTTTCACTTCCATTCCAAGCGAGAGCGCGACACGAGCGCTTTTTTCTGCTGCATTAAAGCCGGCGCTATCAGCATCAAATGCGAGCACCACCTTTTTCGACAATCGGCCAAGCATTGAGAGATGTTGCACTGTGAGCGCTGTGCCAGAAACTGCAACGGTATTTGTAAGGCCCGCTTGCTGTGACATAAGAAGATCCATCTGGCCTTCTACAAGTATTGAGAAATCCTGTTTTTTTATTCCCCACTTTGCGATATGGTAGCCGTAGAGAACTTCGGATTTGTTGAAAAGCGGAGTATCGGGACTGTTTAAATATTTTGCAGATTTTTCGTCGTCTACCAGAATTCTCCCAGAAAAAGCGATGACTCTGCCGGACGAATCAAAAATCGGAAACATAACCCGGCCACGAAATCTGTCGTAGAGACGAGGCGCTCCTTTGTCTTCCACTGTGCTTTCTGCTTTTTTCACAAGCCCTGCTTTTTCCATAACCCCCTCACTGTATCCTTTGTTGTTGAGATGAGTAAGAAGCACTCTCCAATCAAGAGGAGCAAATCCGATCTGCCAATCTCGAACCGTTTCGATTTTAAGTCCGCGTTTTTTTAGATAGAGGAGCGCTTCTTTATTTTTCGCCAAATTTTCTTGGAAGAAGCGTGCTGATTCTTTCATCACCGCATACAATTCATCTCGTTCGCTTTTTTCTTTTGGATTCTCTGCGACAAGCGGAACTCCTGCTCTTTGGGCCAAAACTCGAAGCGCGCCCATAAAATCCAATCCTTCAAATTCTTCGACGAAAGTGAAGATGTCGCCTTTCGCTCCACAACCGAAACAATAGTAGGAATTACGAGCCACAGACACGAAGAAAGAAGGCGTCTTTTCGTTGTGAAAAGGACACCTTGCTTTCATATTAGCTCCAGCTTTTTCGAGTTTAAGATAGGAGCCAATAACATCGGCAATCCCGAGCCGTTCTTTTATTTTTTCTACAGTTCCACTAGACATAGGGTGTAGGGTACAGGGTTGAGGGTTGAGGCAGAGAAAAATACAAAAGAGAACGAATTATCTTTTCCACCCTTTCCCCTATCCCCTTTACCCTTCTTAGTTTACTCTTCGGATGATTCGTTTTCCACCACTCCGTCTTTCTGCATCAGTTTCCACTTCGGACCGCCTTTAAAACCGGTTCCGGCAGGGATGAGCCGTCCAATAATAATATTTTCTTTAAGACCTCGAAGCGAGTCGGCAGTACCTCGAATTGCGTTGTTGATGAGTACGCGAGTAGTGTGCTGGAATGAAGCAGCTGACAAGAAACTCTTTCGAGAAAGCGAAACTTCAGAAATACCCATGACGATCTGTTCTGCTTGTGCGGGCGCTCCACCCTTTTCTTTCATTCTCACATTTTCAGCAAGAAGATGGGTGTTTTCGATAATATCTCCTGAAGAGAATGCTGAATCTCCCGCGTCAGTCACTTTTCTTCGAGAGAACATCTGTCGAACAATAACCTCAATGTGCTTTCGAGACACCGTTTCTCCCTGAAGTTCGTAGATCTTATTTACTTCGCTGATGATGTAGCCTTCAGCTTTTTCTTTGCCTCCGTATTTGAAGATCTCATCAATATCAGCGGAACCATCGGTGAGAAAATCTCCTTTCTTTACTTTGTCTCCGACTTTCATGAGCACAACTCGCTTGTAATTCGCACTGTATTCAATTTCTGCATCTGGCTTCTTCTTTGTTGGCTTTATTCGGTCTTCAAGGTCAGGCAAAACGGTGATCACTTTTTCTTTTCCGAGATCTTTTACAGCAGTAACAACTCCTCCCACTTCGCATACAACAGCGGGATTTTTTGGCTTTCGTTTTTCAAAGATTTCCTCAACTCGAGGCAAACCTTGAGTAATATCTCCGCCGACTGACGCAGTACCTCCGGCATGGAACGTACGCATAGTAAGCTGTGTTCCAGGCTCTCCAATAGCTTGAGCGGCGACAGTTCCTACTGCTTCACCAAGACCGATGAGCTCATTCCGTCCAAGATCAAATCCGTAACACTGGATACAAACTCCCTGCGCAGATTTACAAGTAAGCGGAGAGCGGACAGAAACTTCGACAGCGTCAGAAGCTTCAATTTTCTTCACATCTTCCTTGGTCATGAGATGTGCTTTCTTAAAGAGCACTTTGCCTTTCGAATCCACAACATCCGCCGCAGTAACTCTTCCTTTAAGATTTTTTCCGAAGTTTGGATCGATAGAATTGCCGTGCATTCGAGAAATCTTCACATGGTCTTTCGTACCGCAATCCTCTTCCTGAATAATCGCATCCTGTGCAACATCGAAGAGACGTCTCGTGAGATATCCTGCTTTTGCCGTGTTGAGAGCGGTGTCAGTCAAACCTTTTCGAGAACCGTGAGTGGTAATGAAATATTCGATCGGAGTAAGACCGTTTTTGCTTGAAGAAAGAATTGGGAATTCGATCGTCTCTCCGGCGGTATTGGTGATAAGACCTTTCATACCAGCCATTTGAGTGATCTGAGAGAACGAACCTCGGGCACCGGAATTGATCATGTCATAGACAGAGCCGTGCTTTACAAGTGTGTCTGGCATGAGCTTTTCAACTTCATTTTTCGCCTTGTGCCAAATTTCAACATTCTTTCGAAGCCGTTCTTCTGCTGAAAGAAGACCTTCATTGAATTGCTCCTGAACAGTTTCAGCTTGCACTTTTGCTTCATTGATAACCTTCATTTTGTCTTTCGGTTCCTGAATATCATCAATTCCCCAGGTGGTTCCGGAAAGGGTAGCGTGTTTGAAGCCGAATGCTTTGATCTTGTCCACAATGTCCGCGACGTTGTAAATTCCATACCTATCGATGAGATCATCAACAAGCACAGACATTTTCTTTCGGGTCATTTCCTCGTTCACGTACGGATAATCTTTTGGAAGAACAGAGTTGAAAAGAAGCCGGCCTACAGAGGTTTCGAATATCTTTCCTTCGAATTTCGCATAACGAATATCTTCAGTCGGAAGCACTTTAATGAGTGCTCGGTATGACACCTCGCCGAAATCGTATGTAGTGATAGCGGTATTTGGTCGAGAGAAATATTTTCCTTCGCCTTTTTCGCCCGGAATAATTGTGGTCATCCAGTAACAGCCGAGCACGATGTCGAGCTTGTCCACGGAAATAACGATGTTTCCTGATCCAGGTTTTAAGATGTTTTTGTCCGACGCCATGATTTCCTTTGCCTCGATTTGTGCTTCGCGAGAAAGCGGAACGTGAACAGCCATCTGGTCTCCATCGAAGTCAGCGTTGAAAGCGGTACAAACAAGCGGGTGCACTTGAATAGCATTTCCTTCAATAAGAATAGGTTTGAAAGCTTGAATACCAAGTCGGTGAAGGGTCGGTGCGCGGTTCAAAAGCACATATTTGTTAGAAATGACTTCTTCAAGAATCGCCCACACTTCCGCGATACCGTCATCGATAAGTCGTCCTGCTCCACGAATGTTATAAGCAAGTTCTCGTTCAAGAAGTTTTGAAACAACGAATGGTCGGAAAAGTTCAAGCGCCATGTGCTTTGGAAGGCCGCATTGATTGAGTTTGAGTTCAGGTCCGACAACGATCACAGAACGTCCAGAATAGTCTACTCGTTTTCCAAGAAGATTTTGTCTGAAAAGTCCTCGCTTTCCTTTCAGGTTATCTGAGAGAGATTTGAGTGCTCGTCTTTGTGATTGGGTGAGTGCAGCTGAAGAACCTCCTCCATGTCGGATAGAGTTATCAACAAGAGCGTCAACTGCTTCCTGAAGAATTCTTTTCTCGTTTCGCAAGATTACATCCGGAGCAAAAATCTCTTTGAGTTTCTTGAGACGATTATTTCGGTTGATGACGCGTCGGTAAAGATCGTTTACATCTGATGTCGCATATCGTCCTCCATCCAATGGGACCATCGGTCGAAGTGCGGGAGGAATAACTGGAATAGAAGTGAGGAACATCCATTCTGGACGAATCTCGGTATTGATCATTGATTTCACGAGACTCAATCTCTTGTTGAGCTTCTCTGTCTTCATTGGGCCAGCCTTCTCAATTTCCGCTTCAAGATTTTTCGCGAGTTTCCCGAGGTCGATCTTTCGGAAAATATTATAGACCGCTTCAGCTCCGATTCCAGCCTCAAAAAGCGTGCCGTATTTTACGGAGTAGTTGTGATACGAAACCTCATCGAGCACCATTCCTTCCTGAATAGCTTCAATTTCTTTCTTAGTTGCAGAAAGTTTTTCTTTGATCGCGTCCCGAGATTTTTCATCAACGAGAGGCTTCACTTTTGCTTTGTATTCAGAATCTACGTCTTTCAAAATTCTTGCTCTCTCTGCCTCATCAACTTTCGTGATGATGTACCCAGCAAAATAGATAACTTTTTCAAGGTCAGCAGTATTCATGCCGAGGATCATTCCGATTCGAGATGGCATGCTTCGGAGAAACCAAATATGAGAAACTGGCGTCGCAAGCTCGATGTGTCCCATTCGTTCTCGTCGCACTATTGAACGTGTGATCTCCACTCCGCATTTCTCGCAGACAATTCCTTTATATCGCACTCCCCGGTATTTTCCGCAGTAACATTCGAAATCCCGGTCAGGTCCGAATATCTTTTCATCGAATAGCCCGCTCTTTTCAGAACGCTGGGTTCGGTAGTTGATTGTCTCCGGCTTCAAAACCTCTCCAAATGACCATTCTTTAATTCGATCAGGAGAAGCGAGCTTCAACGTGATCATGTCGAACTCATTCAAATCTCCCGGTTTTGTGATGTTTGTTTTCATAGTTTTAACAGGGTTTAGCGTAAAGCGTTTAGCGTTTAGGAATCCCCTATCCGCTCGACGCTATCCGCTGTCAGATTACTTCTCTGATGAATTAGCTGATAATGATTTTTTGTCTTTTTTGAGTTCGATATCAAGCGCGAGTCCTCGAAGGTTGTTGAGGAGCACGTTGAATGAAGCAGGAATATTCGGTTCTGGAATTGGCATGCCCTTCACGATTGCATCGAATGCAGCAGAACGTCCTACAATATCATCTGATTTTACGGTCAACACCTCGCGCAGAGTATGAGCGGCACCGTGACCAAGGAGCGCCCAGACTTCCATTTCTCCAAATCGCTGGCCTCCTCCCTGTGCCTTTCCTCCAAGAGGCTGTTGGGTAATGAGAGAGTAGGGACCGATTGAACGCATATGGATCTTGTCTTCCACCATATGGTGAAGTTTCAAGATGTACATGTATCCGACTGCAATATTTTGCTCGAATGCCATTCCAGTTCGTCCGTCATAGAGCTTCATCTTTCCATCCTCGCTGTATCCTGCCTTTTTGAGCTCTCCTTTGATTTCAGCGTGAGTCGCTCCGGCAAATGGAGGAACAACTGCTTGGTAATTCAAAGTATGCGCAGCAAGTCCGAGGTGAAGCTCGAGAATCTGTCCCAAGTTCATACGTGATGGCACACCAAGAGGAGTCAAAATAATATCGATCGGAGTTCCATCTTCCATGTGCGGCATATCCTCGATAGGAAGAATCTTTGAAATAACTCCTTTGTTTCCGTGTCGTCCTGCAAGCTTGTCTCCCACAGACACGCTTCGAAGCTGTGCAACTTCAATATGGATTTTCTTTATGATTCCAGATTCAAGCTTGTCTCCTTTTTCTCGGGAGAATACTTGTACGCCGATAACACGTCCCCGCTTTCCGTTTTCAATTCTCTTTGAAGTGTCTTTGACGTCTCGAGCCTTTTCACCGAAGAGTGATCGAAGAAGTCTTTCTTCAGGAGTAAGCTGTGTCTCACCTTTTGGAGTAATTTTACCAACAAGAATATCGCCAGGGCGTACTTCTGCACCAACGCGGATAATTCCTTCTTCATCAAGATTCTTGAGTTTCGCTTCTCCGACGTTTGGAATATCGTGGGTGGTAATTTCGGGACCGAGTTTGGTGTCGCGGACGTTTACGGTAAATTCCTCGATGTGGACAGAGCTGAATTTACTCTCTCGCACCAGTCTTTCAGAAAGAATGATAGCGTCTTCGTAGTTGCTACCACTCCATGACATGAAGGCAACAAGAATATTTTGTCCAAGAGCCATCTCCCCCGCATCGGAAGAAGAGGTATCAACGAGCACATCTCCTTTCTTCACTTTTTGACCGACATTCACTGCTGGTCTTTGGTGGAAAGAAGTAAATCCGTTTGTTCGTGAGAAATGCACAAGCCGAGTTTCTTGCTCTTTTCCTTTTGTATTTTTGACGACAACTCGATCAGCATCTACGTGAGTAACTGTTCCTTCTTCACTCGCGATGACAAGTCGTCCTGTGTCTCGAACTGCTTTTGCCTCAATTCCAGTCGCAACAAGCGGAGCTTCAGGCAAGATACAAGGAGTTGCCTGCTTCTGCATGTTCGAACCCATGAGCGCTCGGTTTGCATCATCGTGGTTTAGGAATGGAATAAGGGAGGTTGCAACAGAAAATGCCTGATTCGTTGCCACGTCAATAAAATCAACTTTATTTTTATCTACAAGACCCGGATCTCCTTCGATGCGAACTTCAACTTTTTCGTCGAGAATATTTCCCTCTTCGTCATAGTTAGTCGCAGCGTGAGCAATATTAAATTTCTCCTCTTCGAGAGCGTTCAAATACAAAACTTCGTCAGTGATCTTTCCATTCTTTACTTTCGCATAAGGAGTCTCGATCATTCCGAAATCATTGATTCGAGAATAGAGAGCGAGGCGCAAGATAAGACCGATGTTCGGACCTTCTGGGGTGTGGATAGGACAAAGTCTTCCGTAGTGCGAAGGGTGCACGTCTCGAACTTCGAATCCTGCTCGAGAACGAGTAAGACCGCCGGGACCGAGCGTGGAAAGGGTTCGAAGATGCTCGATTTCCGTGAGCGCATTTTCCTGCTGCATAAATTGTGAGAGCTGGTTGGTCGTGAAGAATTCCTTAAGTCGAGCTTGAAGCGGTTTTGGAGAAATAAAATGCACAGGAAGCGTCATGTTCGTGTCTATAGTAGACATCCTGTTTTGAATATTTCGTTTCATCTGGCTCATTCCAACACGAATTTTCTGTTGCATAAGCTCTCCCACATATCGAACACGTCGGGAACCGAGGTGATCGATATCATCTGGAAGAGAGCCGGGAGTTGTGTTCAATACAATAAGGTGATTGATGATGGTAACAAGATCATCGAGAGTAAGGGTTCTCTTTTCGATATCTTTTTCCGCCATGCTCTTTGCAAATCGGCTGTTGAATCGGAATCGTCCCACTTTCGAGAGATCGTATCGTTCTGTTCCGAAAATAGATTCGATAAATTCTCGCGCGTTGTCAGGTGTTGCAAGATCTCCGTCTCGAAGTCGCTTGTGAATTTCAATCGCAGAATCATCAGCAGATTTTGCTGGATCTTTTTCGATTGAGTTTTTAATGTATTCAGTCGCAGTGGAATTTCCTTTGAAAAGCGCGAGAATTTTCTCGTCTGTCGGAGCGCCCATAACGCGAAGGAGAGATGCAAGGGAGAATTTTCGCTTTCGGTCAATGCGAACATAGAACGTATTGTCTACGTCTGTTTCAATTTCTACCCATGCTCCTCGGGAAGGGATGATCTTTGCGCCAAAATATTTCTTGGCCTTGATTTCTGTTGCAGTGAAAAATACTCCGAAAGAACGCGCGAGCTGTGGAACAATAACACGCTCTACACCGTTAATAATGAATGTTCCGTGGCTTGTCATGAATGGAAAGTCCGCCATGAAAATTTCCTGTTCTTTCGTCTCACCAAGGATCTTATTTTTGAGCTTTACTGTAACTTTGAGAGGCGCTTCGTATGAAAATTTCTTTCGTTTTGATTCAAATTCGTCGAGTTTCGGAAATCCGAGCTCAATTTTTGTGAACTCGAGATCAAATTTCTTTTCCGAATAGTCTTTGATTGGAGAAAATTCCTTGAACACCTCCTTGATCCCCTCTTCCATGAGCCACTTGAAAGAAGCCACTTGGGATTCCACCAAGTTTGGCATAGGGGTCAGAGCCTTTTTCCATCTTCCGAAATATTTCTTCGGTCTCTGTCCAACTGTCAGCACAGACACTTCCATTTTCTTTTCTTTCGGACTAGCCACTACGTTTGAAGATGTTTCCATAGGTTTTTTCTACTAATGCTAATAATAAAGATTAATAAAAGCTCTTTGCGCGCACAAAACAAAAAAGTCGCCCGTTGCCGAGCACTTTTTTGTTTTTTATTATTTATTTCGTCTTGTGTTGCAAGATATGCAATGCTTAAAGAGCCAAAATGGCTCTAAATAATGACGAAAATCACCCGTGACTCAATCTTGCTGAAGTGGCAGAATTATATTCCTTTTCAAATTGAATGTCAACAGGGTAAAAAGAGCGTTGGGGATAACTTATTCCCCTCTCAAACCGCCTTGGGGATGGATGTTTTTATCCTGTATGCTATAGTCTCTTCTACAAGATTAATACAATCATATGTCTATAGAAAATAAAAAGATTCTTATTATTGAAGACGATGCATTCTTTGCTGATCTCGTCACGAAAAAGTTAGGGAAAGTTGGAGCGGTCATGTCTCACGCAGGAAGCGGAGAAGAAGGACTCAAGATGGCAGAAGAAGGAAAGCCGCAACTCATTCTCTGTGACGTGCTTCTTCCTGGAATTGACGGATTTGAAACGGTGAAGAGACTCAAAGCCAGCGAATCAACAAAAATGATTCCGATTGTCATCCTTTCAAATTTCGGTTCCGACGATCAGATCAAACAAGGACAAAAACTCGGCGTTACAACATATCTCATTAAGGCAACAGTAACTCCTGAAGATATTATTAAGGAAGCGGAGTCGATACTCAAATAGGCCGCTCCCCACGAACTTTTCGGAAACCAGAATAATTCCGCCTGCGACGGAATTTTCCTCACGCTCAGCTCACGGCTGTCAATGAGCCCCGCCTCTTACAGGGCGGGGACGTTGACAGACCATGCCCGTGGCTTCCGCGATGTTTCCGGAAAGTTGTAGGTCGCTTTAGTGCTAAATCTAACTTTGTATTATTTTCAATACTTTCTGAAAAGTCGCCCTGGGATCATTCTCAGTATTATCTATTTTGTATTCATTCTTTAATAATTTTCTTTCTTTCAATTTTTGATTCCAAGCGAGAGCTTTCTCTGTATTGACGAAGCCGCTATTACGAATCGTTATTCTGTTTTTGAGTTCTTTATCGGAATCTACCACAAGAGAAAGAATTACGAAATTATCTTTCGAAAATAATTCTGGACACATCTGTACCCTTTCATCTGTTAAATCAGAGACGAGGATGTTTTTATATCCATTTTTTATATAATTTCGGAGAATGTAGACTAGATTGTCGAAAGCAATTCCCTCTTCTTTTTCACTAGCATCACTCCAATCTGGTTTCAAATGAAATTCACGAAGCCAGCCAAAATCAATATAGGGACACTGAAGTTCTTTCTGAAGAAGTTCCGCGATAGTCGATTTGCCGCTTCCTGGAGCACCAGAGAGAATAATCAAGTCTTTCATAGTAAAAGTATAACAGAATTGAGGTTTAGACCGCAGGAGCTGGAGGTATTGGCGGATTCGATGCTGGTGGAATTTTGTTTTGGACTGTTGGATCGGGATTTCCAGCATAGAGAGGTACGGGAGCTGGCGTTGGCGGAACTGGGGCAGGAGCCGGAGTTAGTGGTGCAGGCGGAGTCGTCGGTGGTGTAGGTGTTGGTGGGGTCGGCGGAGGTAATGGTGGATTTGTTGGAGGGTTGGGCGGAGGAGGAGTTTGGTCCTTCAGCACTCCGGAAGTTGAAATGGTGTAGCTCTCTTTGATCATTCCGCTCTTCCCTGCCTGAATGGTTGGAGAAGTGAAGACTTTCGTGTATGTTCCGTCATCATTTTTCTTTTCAACTGTAACGTAGTAGTTCCCGAATGGAACAAGACAGTAGTATCTGCCGTGAATATCGGCAACTCGATGCGTCATCTCTCGACCAAGGCTTACAGAAAACACGCGAACGATTGCAAATGAAAGTGGAAACTTGGTTTCTTTATCAATAAGACTGCCAGTCGGCGTCGGTCGGAAGACAAAGTATTTAAGAGCAAGCATAAAGAGGTACACAACGAAGACAATAATATTGTAAGGCTCTGGAGCAACGAGAAGCGCGGCAAAAGCGATAACAAGACCGACGTAGAAAAAGATGTTTGAAATTCTGTGAATGAGAACATCATGCTTTGAATAGAATTTCGTAAGCTGTTGCTTGCCTTTTGCAAATTCATTGAAGTCGAATTTTATTGGGTCGAGCGGAATATTTTTTGTAACCGTCTCCCCCGCTTGGCCCACAACGATCGGCTCGCCGAAATAGAGGTCTTTGTAGAGAACGTCTTCTGTCTTGCCTGCAAGTGCCTTAGAAGGGAATGTATAGTTCGTTTTATTTGCCACCAGTTTATACGTTCCAGGCTCAAGCAAAAATCCATAACGGCCATCGAGGTCGGTGATTGACGAAGTGATTTCCTCACCCTTCCCGTCCTCAAGAACAACGTATGCGGGATCGAGAGGCTGTTTGGTTATTGAGTCGTAGACGACTCCCCACGGCTGGCGTTTTTTCTTTTTCAGACCAAAGAAACCGAGAAGGAGGCTCCATAATCGAAGAGGCAAAAAGATAAGCTCTGAAAACACAATAGGTGTCGCAAAAACAGCCCCTGCTGCAGCACCCGCTTCCGTAACAACTCCGACAGTCGGCAATACTTTAGTAAGCACTCCGCCGGAAGGAGTTTTGATTACTTCTCTCACAGTAGTTGCTCCAGCATCAATTGCATTCTGTACGGCAGGGGGAAGCGGAGGGAGCGGAGGGAGATCAAGAGGCGGGAAAAATGGTTCTGACGTCGGCGTCGGAGCCCCTGGACCCGGAGTTGGGGTCACTCCAGGCTCACCTGATGTTGTTGGTGTCGGCGTTTCGCCTGGCCCAGGAGTCGGTGTCGCTCCGATTGGAGTTGGCGTAGGTTCATCGGGACCTGGGGTTGGTGTTGGAGTTCCGCCTATCGGTGTCGGAGTTGCTCCAAATGGAGTAGGGGTCGGCGTCTCACCTACCGGAGTTGGGGTGGGGGTCGGAGTAACTACGGGGGTAGGAGTCGGTGTACTGCCGCCCCCGCTGCTACCTCCTGGAGTTGGCGAAGGAGTTGGAGTTGAAACAGGATCAGTTTCATCATCATCAATTCCAGTCGAACAACCCGGATCATCCGGATAGTCGATTATCGTGTCTCCATCATTATCAGTACTATCACTACATTGAAATGCTCGGGCACTCGCGGGTCTCCAGTCAGTAGAAACTTTAAAATTCCCCACTCCCAAATCGTGTGTCGCTTTATTAAAAACAATCCAGCCGTAATTTTGGCTCCACGCATATCCGTTAAAATCTCCGTTGGAGTCAATGGTCACCGGCGCTACCCCGCTGAAAGTTGGATGAAAATTTACCCATCCGGTTTGTTCCCCCCAGGCTCCACCACTCGGACAAGCATTTCCCAAATTTCCTTCTCCATCGTTTGTTACTCCGCAACCAGGTGGTGTCAGATTTATCCATCCCACGCGGTCTCCCCACACGCATCCTGTAATGAGAGTATCGGTTACATGCACGACATCTGTCGTACAGGGCGTTGTAGAACCGATCACGCCAAAATTTATAGTTCCGAGACTCGTGTCGTAAAATTTCGCATACTTGTTTGTAGAATCAATTGTCCCATCCGTGTGAGAAGCAGACGCACCGAACGCAAAAAAAGTTGCTCCCAAAAGGATCAGTATGGAAAGAAAAAAGATACGTTTCGCCGTAGAAGAAAGAAACTTCACACCTCTATTGTACTATGAAAAAAGGAGGTCTTTTAGAGAAATGTGGAAAAGCTCAACAACACTATAGGGAAAACAGAAGGTTTATTTTCGCGCCCTCCACTCGTCAATCTTGCCGTGATGTCCAGAAAGAAGCACTTTCGGTACCTTATATTTTTTACCCTTATGAGTGAGCACTTCTGGCCTTGTGTAGACTTCAGAGCTTGAAACACGGGATTCTTCGAGAGAATTGAAATTTCCTAGTACCCCTGGGATCTGACGGGAGACAGAATCAATGAGAACCATCGCCGGCAACTCTCCTCCAGTTAACACATAATCGCCGATCGAAATACTTTCAGCCTTGAGAATTTTCTGCACTCGTGCGTCAATACCTTCGTACCTCCCACAGATAAGAATTACATCCCCCACTTTATGAGCTAGTTCGCTTGCTTTTTTCGTTGTAAATTTTTCTCCGCTTGGCGTAAATAAAATTATTTTTACTTTCTTCTTGTTCCCTTTTGCTTTTGCAACAGCTTTCAAAATTGGTTCAGCTTCCATCACCATTCCTGGTCCCCCACCGTATGGCTTATCGTCCACCCGAGCATAATTATTATCCCTGCCTCCCCGCTTGCTCTTAGGTACAAAATCCCGAGGATTGTAAAATTTCACAGAGATTTTCTTCTCTCGAATTGCGCGAGCGATAATAGACTCATTGAGATATGAGGAAAAAGAGTCGGGAAATAAAGTAATAACGCTGAAATTCATTGTGCTACTCTAACACATTTTTGACTTTTTTCAAGATTTCACAAACCTCGCACCAAAAGTAAACCCTGGAAAATTTTTGAGAAGAAATGCTTCTCCGTAATTCGGTTTCCCGTCATTATCAAACTTTGCTGAACTTCTCTCTTTGGTGAATGGAAACTCGATCAAATCATCCAGAGTTTTCAGCACCTTGAGACTATTCTTTCCTGCCAGAGAGATAAGTTCTCTTTTCATTCTTGTACTATCGCGCTTTTTTGCAAAATTTCCGTACAAATCTTCTGCGATAACAAAACTTCCACCTCGTTTCAGTACTCGTGATACTTCCTGAAACACAATTTCGATATCTCTTTGGTGTCCGCTTCGCCTCACGAGATCATGAAAAAGCCTGTTCGTAAAAACGTAATCAAAAATTTCCTCGCCAAAGGGCAAGTTGCGAGCGTCTGTCTCCATGACATTTTCTGTATTTCCCCATTCCCTTTTGATTTTCTCTACGGATAC
This sequence comes from Candidatus Paceibacterota bacterium, assembly GCA_028714635.1. Lineage (NCBI taxonomy): Bacteria > Bacillati > Minisyncoccota > Minisyncoccota bacterium. The sequence continues at coordinate 132,923 of JAQTLZ010000001.1, read as the reverse complement.
AGGATCAATATCAACAACAAACGGTTCTATTTTCTGGGAGATTTTTTGTGCAAAATTTTTAAATTCGCGGGCAGAATAAGACCCGAGCGAGCCCAGGAGAAGAAATTTTGCCTCGCCTACTGCGCGAAGTCGTAACACTTCTTCTGAACCTATGAGCTCGCAGTAGCTCGGCTCGTCGGTTCCAAAAGTGACAGCTTGCGTAACAAAATGCGTATCGAGCGTGTCCTCGAGTTGCGGAATTTCCGAAACCACACTTCGTTTTATTTCTGTTTCGATAAATTCTTTTTTGCTACCGCTATAGCCGCGTTTGAGAGCTTCTTCATAGATACGGGAAATGTATTCTTCCATATATACACTCTAGACCATTCCTGTATTTTCTCAAATTTTTTAACTTAACAAAAAATATCCGATAAAAAAACGAGGTCCGTCATAACAACGAACCCCGCGAACACCACATTTACAAACTATAGTACTTACCTTCCCGGCCAAATTGGACCTTGGCGCACAGAGGAGTGAAAAGTTTCTGGACTTCGCCTTCAAACTTTTCGAGGTCCCCAGTGTGCCGCTCCGGATCATGGTGTCCGAGAATAAGAGTGCCGATCGGCTCCTTACAAAGCCTCACGACTTCGTGAAGCATTTCAGGCGTGGAATGCCCCCAGCCTTTTCGAGGCATCGGAGTGCCACCGCATATTCCGACCGTACCATCATACTCACGAGCACGGTACTGCAGATCGTGATAGAGGATCTTTGCTCCCGAGAAAAATGCTGCGCATTTTTCTCGGTACGTCGGGTCCTGTCCGATTTCATGATCTGTAGCGACAACGATTGTTCCCCGAGCCGTCTCCACTCTGAAACCCAGAGAGAAACCAGGAGACTTGCGAACCACATCAAAGCCGTGGTTTTGCAAATACGTCGCCACTTTCACGGCGCCGAGATCGAGCAGAGATTCGGGCATAAAGATCTTCGGCCTTTTCGTCTCCACCGGTCCGACCGGCCAATCCATAAACGATCTCTGGAACGTATCAGCAGACTGTCCGAGAAGTCTCGGCCAGAAATACTCTTTGAGCATTCCTGCCGATTGCCCTAAGAATGGATTTCTGTGGAGCGTATCGATATGGTCCTTGTGTTCGTGAGTTTGAAGTCCGTAGACAGAAGGAACTTCGAGAAGCTTCAGAAACTCAGCAACGTCAGTAATGCCGCTTCCCGAATCCACAAAGATCCCCGTGTCGCCCGCCGCGATTCCAAGCGACGTGGTATGAATGCCGAAACGACCGCGTTCGAGAGGAGCTTTGAACAGCGTCTCCCCTTGAAACCACATCTTCTGAAACACTCTCGGGCTGCCTGAACCGGACACGCCTCCGAGAAACAATCCGTACCTGTCGGCCATGATAGGCCTCCTTTCCGGGCATGATAGCCCTGTTTGTAAATGCTTGTAAAAGAACCTTTTCGCATTTCCTCTTTCAATGTACCTTTTCTAGACAAGCTCACAATGGGTTTTGTCGAAAATTTGGACAAAATTTTCCTTTTCCTGTAAACTCTAGATATGAAGCCAGAAAATATAGCTCTCGCCTGCGGGCTCACAGAGAAATCAGCTAAAGCTTATGCCGCGCTTATTTCTCTTAATGAAGCGACTATGGCGGAAATTGCCGTAGCATCGGGAATAAAACGAACGACCCTCTATTCCCTTCTTCCGGAACTTGAGAATTCTGGGGCAATCTTTGAAATACTTCGGGGTAAAAGAACGTATTGGAAAGCAATCGCCCCAGAAGAGCTCGCGAAATTGGCGGAAGAAAAAATCCAAGACGCAATGGCGATGCAAGGACACGATTCGGTTCAAAAAAAGCGAAATCCCCTCCCCCGTATTTCTTTTCTTTCCGGGCCAGCGGGATTCAAAAAAGTTTGGAATATGCTATTTGAGTCGAAGGAGCGGGAGTATCTCATTATCACCGATGGACGAAGCTTTCTGGATTTTGTGAAAGAAAAATATATTTTAGACGACATTATCGACAAAAAAAAGAAGTTAGGGATCAAAAGCAGACAGATTATTACTGATACAATCTATGCAAGAAAGATTACCAAGAAGGACATTTCTGAAAACCGCGTTTCTCGGCTCCTTCCGGAAAAACACGGGATATTTTCTTCTACTGAAATTATTTCGACTAAATTTGTGGCTTTTCTTGCACGGAGATACGAGGGTTCCCTTTTCATTGTAGAAGATCAGAAATTCGCAGAAGCCAGAAAAATACTTTTTGAAACACTTTGGGATTCACTTCCCTCTCCGGAATAGAACAACCCTACTAGTGAAGACTCTTCCGCAACTCTTTCCACCGAGGAATCTGTTTTGCGACCAATGCCCAAAATGCGCGGGAGTGATTGAACTCGCCCAAGTGGCAAAGCTCGTGGACGATAATGTAGTCGCGATGCTCCGGCGGGAGAAGGGCGATTTTGTAATTAAATTGAAGATTTCCTTTCCGCGACGCGCTTCCCCAGCGGGTTTTTTGGTTACGAATTGAAACTTTTTTATATTTAAAATTGTAAAACTGATTGAAATGTTCGAGCCGGGAGATTGCGAGCGCGAGCGCCGATTTTTTAAGGCGCAAAAAATCGGCTCGACTCGATTTGATATGAATTTTGTGTTTCCTCTTTTGAAAATACAAAACTTTCTTCTCGATCCGGGGGCGTACCTCTTCGAAAAACGCCGCAAGTTTCCGCTCCGAATACCCCACCGGCATAACTGCTCTTACCTTCCCATCAACTTCGACAATAACCCGCAAATGCCGAGCTCGCGAACTTTCTTGTATTTCTACCTTCTCCCCCAAAATAGAAATTTCCATTATTTATTTCCCCTCATCCAAAGACGTTTAAAGAGAGAAATTGAAAGCGTAGAAAGAAGAAATCCAAGAGTGGGGACAATAGCATTCACAAACGGATTTGGTAAATGAGCAAAAGTGAAGAAAAGAACAATGACAATGTACGTCAAAACGGCAATGAGAATCTTACGAAAAAGACTTGTTTCCCAAGCCTTGTCCATTTCAACTCGAGTGTTCCTTTCCTTTATCTCCTGTATATCCTTTTTGACTTGTTCCAATTCGTTCATTCCTAAATGCTAGCATTTTAAGAACAAAAGAAAAAATCTCCTTTCGGAGATTTTTTCTTGAAATTTTTGTATTAGATCTTCAAATCCGCCATAGCTTCATCAACACTTTTCATATTCGGGGTTTGAGAGGGGTATTCTTTTTTCATTCCTCCTTCCGGCTCATTGATCTTCAAATTTACTCGAGCATTATTCTTCATTCCGACAACTCGCAGTAATGTTCGAATAGCCTTTGCAGTATTACCCATTCGTCCGATGATCTTTCCCATGTCCGCTGGATTGACAGAGAGAGTCATGAGAACTCCCATCTCATCCACCGTTCGCACAATCTTTACGTCCCCTGGATTGTCTACTAAAGCCTTCACTGTGTACTCGAGAAACTGCGTGTCTTGTTCGTTCATGATATTTGCCTTAAACCTCCACTTTTTGAGTGTGCGGTCGTTCTTGTAATGAAATTATAATACTGTAATTCGGAAAAATTATCAAGAACAGTAAAACCCTCGTTATTTCTTGTGTTTCTCCGCAAGCGCGACGATAAAAGCCTCGGCAAGCTGGCGATTGGTGATAAGAGGAATATTGTGATCAATCGCTTTGCGTCTGATGATAAAGCCGTCTTCGCGTTCGCGGGAAAGTGCTCGGGCCGGAATATTAATAATAAGGTCAAGATTCCCGCCTTCAATAAGCGAGAGCACATTCGGAGTTGAACCGGTGTGAATTTTAAAAACTTTTTCGCATTTTATATTCTGCTCATTCAAAAAATCAGCGGTATGTTCCGTCGCATAAAGAGTAAGTCCAAGCTGTGCAAGCAAGTGAAGCGCCGACAAAAGTTTTATTTTATTTTCTTCCTTGCCGAGCGAGATGAGCACATTTTTCTTCGGCAGCCGCATTCCCGATGCCTGCATTGAAGAAATAAGTGCTTCTCCAAATGAATCTCCGAAACAGGCCACCTCTCCCGTCGAACCCATCTCCACATAACCGATCGGATCAGCGCCTTTGATGCGTCCGTATGAAAATTGGGGTGACTTTACAACCACATGATCAAGGTCCAGCGTTTTATATTCCCCGCGCACATCCTTCCCGAGCATTGCCCGAGTGGCAATTTCGATAAAATTATATCCAGTAGCTTTTGAAACAAATGGAAAACTTCTCGAAGCCCGGACGTTGCATTCAATAACCTGAATACGATTATCTTTTGCCAAAAATTGAATATTAAATGGACCGGTAATTTCAAGCTCGGCAATCACCGCTTTTGTAATTTTTTTAGCGCGCCTCACTGTCTCAAGGAAGGTGCGTTGAGGAGGGAGCACAATTGTAGCATCACCGGAGTGAGTGCCGGCATTTTCCACGTGTTCGGTAATGGCATAAATGACAAGTTTTCCGTTTTGTGCAACGCCATCGATTTCTATCTCGCGTGCGTTCTCGATAAATTTTGAAATGACTACAGGATGATCACTTGAAATATCGGCCGCTTTTGCCAAACATTGAATAAGAGACTGCTCATCATAAGCAACACTCATAGCCGAACCGGAAAGCACATATGAAGGCCGGACCAAAACGGGATAGCCAAATTCACTCGCATAGCGAAGCGCCTTTTCTCTGTTGGTTGCCTCGATCCACTGCGGTTGATCAACTTCATGAAGATCAAGAAGTTTTGAGAATGTGTGCCTATCTTCCGCTCTATCAATATCATCGGGAGAGGTGCCGAGAATTTTCAAGCCGTTATTTTTGAGCAGAAGCGCAAGGTTATTGGCGATCTGCCCGCCAGTAGAAACTACAATTCCTTCAAGTTTTTCAAAATCCGCGATATCGAGCACTCGCTCAAGCGTAAGTTCTTCGAAATAAAGCCGATCCGATTCATCATAATCAGTGGAAACCGTTTCGGGATTGCAATTTATCATCACAGTCTGGCGTTTTTCTTTGCGAAGTGTTTTCAAAACCTGCACGCATGACCAATCAAATTCAACCGAAGATCCGATACAATATGGCCCGCTTCCAATAACAGCGATCTCCCGCTTCCCAGGTTTTACGTCATCTTCCGTACCATGGTAAGTCACATACAAATAATTTGTCCGCGCGGGAAATTCTCCGGCAAGGGTATCGATCTGTTTTACAACCGGCAGAATTTTTCTGCCTTTTCGAATGGTACGGATTCTTTCTTCCGTAGTTTTGTGAAGAGTTGCGATCTGGAGATCAGAAAATCCGTTCTGTTTCGCTTCCTTCAAAAGAGTGTCATCGAGTTTCCTGGCCTCTTGTATCTTCTCCTCTGTGAGAATGATATTTTTCATTTTTTCGAGAAACCACTTGTCGATCTTTGAAAGTTCATGGATTCTCGCAACGCTCATGCCCGAACGGAGTGCTTGAGCAATCGCAAAAATTCTTCGTGTGGTCGGCTCGCGTATCTCTCCCTCAACATCAGCGATTATAAATCCCCCATTATGCTGGGCGGTAAAACCATCTGCACCGATATTCAGCGACCGAATCCCCTTCTGAAGCACTTCCTCAAAACTTCTTCCGATCGCCATCACTTCCCCGACGCTTTTCATCTCCGTGCCGATACGCGTCGCGGCATTTTCAAATTTCGCCAAATCCCACCGCGGAATTTTCATGACGAGATAATCGAGCGCTGGTTCAAAGCATGCAGTCGTACTTTTCGTTACATTGTTTTTAAGCTCGGGCAAGGTGTATCCCAAAATAAGTTTTGCGGCGACGAATGCGAGCGGGTATCCAGTTGCTTTCGAAGCGAGAGCGGAAGAGCGCGAAAGCCGAGCATTCACTTCAATGACCCTATACTCGCTCGTTTCAGGATTGAGAGCGTATTGAATATTGCATTCACCAACAATTCCAAGATGGCGGATCGTTTTGATAGCCACTTCGCGAAGCATATGGTACTCGCGATTGGAAAGCGTTTGCGATGGCGCAACTACGATTGATTCGCCTGTGTGAATTCCCATCGGATCGACATTTTCCATATTACAAACAGTGATGCAGTTGTCAGACACATCCCGCACCACTTCATATTCAACTTCTTTCCATCCGCCAAGATATTCTTCGATGAGAACTTGTGAGACAGAGCGAAATACTTCTTTCGTTTTTATCTCAAGGTCTTTTTGATTTTTTATCATCCCTGAACCCTCGCCACCCAAAGCAAAACCAGAGCGCATCATGAGCGGAAAGCCGATTTTCTTGCCAGCTTCAAGGGCTTCTTTCGTATTCGATGTGGCAAAACTTCTCGCCGTGTGAACATCAATTTCTTTCAAGCGTTCCGTAAAAAGGGCGCGGTCTTCCGTATCGCGAATAGCTGAAGTTGGAGTTCCCAACACGATCACTTTATATTTTTCCAAAATTCCGCTTTCTTCAAGTTCGAGTCCGAGGTTCAGCGCCGTCTGTCCGCCAAAAGAAAGGGCGATGGCATCGGGGCGCTCATCGGCAATTATTTTCTCAGCATATTCCAAAGTGAGCGGGAGAAAATACACTTTATCGGCAAATCCTTCATCGGTTTGAACTGTCGCGATATTTGGATTCATGAGGACCACTCGAAGGCCGTCTTCTTTGAATGCTTTGATCGCCTGTGAGCCGGAATAATCAAATTCTCCCGCTTGGCCGATTTTGAGTCCGCCGGAACCAAGAAGAAGTATTGATTTTATTTTATGATTCTTTTTCATTTACCCGCCGAAATTTTCTACTATGACTTGTAACACATTAAATCTTTATAGAAAATTGGATTAATTGATTAAGGATTTTTATTTATGCACCCGAAAACTTTGGCGGGTGAATCTTGATCGAATTTAAAAATTCATCGAAGATCCACGCGGTATCTGTCGGACCCGGTGCTGCTTCCGGATGAAATTGAACGGCTCGAAAAGGGAGAGATTTGTGCATAATACCCTCCACACTTCCATCATTCGCGTTGGTAAACCACACCTTCCAATCTTTCGGCAGACTTTTTGCGTTTACCGCAAATCCATGATTCTGCGAAGTGATATAGCACCTTCCTGTGAGGAGGTCCGTGCAAGGCTGATTTTGCGAGCGATGTCCATATTTTAATTTGAACGTCTTCCCGCCTGAAGCAAGGGCGAGAAGCTGGTTTCCAAGACAAATACCGAGGATTGGCTTTTTCATTTTCATCGCCTTTTGGATATTCTCAATTGTCGTTGTGCACATCGCGGGATCGCCGGGACCATTGGAAATAAAAAGGGCGTCATATTTTTCTTTCGTAAAATCATAATTCCAGGGCACGCGAACAACGGTAACACCGTCGCGGGCAAGAGAGCGTGCGATATTTTCTTTCATTCCGCAATCAATAGCAATGATTTTTATCTTGCCCGAGCCATATTTTTGTTTCTCTTTTGTGGAAACTTTTGCGACAAGATTTTCTTCATTCGGATCGGTAAATTTTTTCGGCACTTCTTCGGCAAGCGCACCAAGCATCACTCCGCGTTCGCGAAGTTTTTTGGTGATTGCGCGCGTATCGACTCCGGTAATTGCCGGGATTTTAGCTTTTTTGAGCCACTCTGCGAGAGATTGTTTCGCTTCGTGGTGCGAATAATTTTCTGAATATTCCGATACTACAAGTCCGGCAATTTGAATTTTTTTTGATTCGAACAAAGAAGAACTTGGTACGCCGTAATTTCCAATGAGCGGATAGGTACAGACGAGAATTTGGCCTGCATAGGACGGGTCGGTCAGACTTTCCACATATCCAACCATGCTCGTATTAAAAACTACTTCGCCGTTCATCGAAACTGGTGCGCCAAAGCTTTTTCCTTCGTATGATGACCCGTCTTCAAGAAATAATTTCATAAAGTAGAAAAAATCCCCTGAAAGGGGAAATAATGAAAACTATTCTTTGGGGAATTTTGCTTTGTTGGTTTTTGGAAGACTTTCTGTATACCGAGGCTCATTAAAAACATACTATACACCTTTTTAGAGAAAAAACAAAAGCTAAATTTAATGCGACACACATGTTAGCGAAGGAAAAGCCCGCGACTAACGTCGCGGGCTTTTCGAATTTAATTATGCTTTTGCTTCCTCTTTTTTCTCTTCTTTTGGAGCTTCAGGAGCAGCCTCCGCCTTAGGAGCCTCTGGTGCCTTCGCAGCCTCCTCTTTCTTAATAGGAGATTTCTTTGGCAGTACGTTTCGTTTCTTTCCGGTAATGATTTTCTGGCTAATGAGGAAATTGTGCATCGTGTCGGTTGGTTCCGCGCCCTGTGCAATCCAGTGCTTTACTCGCTCTGCATCCACAGTCTGTCGTTCATGGCTTCGAGCATCAAAAGAGCCGAGTACTTCAAGGTACTTTCCGCTCTTGGTAGAGTTCTTAGAATCAGTCAAAACAACCCGGAAAACCGGTTCATGCTTGCGTCCTACTCGCTGTAATCTGATTTTTAACACCCGAAGATAGTAGCAAAATGAGCCTGAAAGGTCAAATTTGGGCAAATGAAAAAGCCTCGCATGTAGGAGCCGAAGCTTTTCCATACGAGGCCAGTATCCCAACCTTACTACTTTTTTTGTCTCTCCTCCCAACTGGTAACCGGAGCGATGTTCCCTTCACGGATTCGCCAATACAAATTTTCGAGATCATTCTCGTCGCCGCCGTTGAGGGTAGAAAGCCGGAGGTAATACTCTGGACCACTACCACTTGGACGAAGATCCAGAAAACCGCGGGCTCGTCCTTCTTCATGGACGACCTCATCAGGAACATCTTGGTACTCTCCTGTGCAACGATGAGCCACTTTCAGCCAAGAGGCAGAGAGGCTGAAAAACTCCACCGATTCGAAAAAATCCTCGGGAATCGACTCACCTGATTCCATGGTGAAAAAAAGCCTGCCAAATTTATCCCGGGAAAGCGGAAAGTTTTTCTCTCCCCAATAAATACTCCCTGGCGCAACGTCTCGGAACTTTTCATTCTGTGCAACGCCCGCCTTAAGGTACACTCGAATCTGCATGCTACTACTCCTTTCTTTTTCGCTCCGTCTTTTTCCGCGGGGTTTTGGCCTCCGACGGGACTAGATGCGATGCCTGCTGGATTCCAATCCAACAATAACAGTATATTATCATTTTTATATACTTATGTCAATATTTACTTTAAACCCTTACAAAACAAGGTATTTTCTGCTATAGTAGCCGAATGCACAAAAAGACTCAAGGCGGACACGAGAAACACGGCAAAAAGACCGATAAACCCCACTCAAAGTCTCATCACGACAAAACTCCAATCAAAGGCCCGCTTCTCATGGGAAGTATTTTTGTTACTGCAAAAGGTGTTGGATATGCTGAAATTCAAGGCGCCCCAGAAAGTGCAGAGGATATTGAAATTGCTCCGGAACATTTAAATACTGCTCTCAATAACGACGAAGTAGAAATCGGCCTGTTCCCTCTCGCACCCGGCAAACGACAAACTGGAAAAGTCGTACGGATTATAAAGCGAGCGAAAAATACTTTCGTCGGCACAATTCATATCAACAAAAACACTGTTTTTCTTATTCCTGACGACAAAAAAGTTTACAAAGATATTTATATTACCGACACGGGCACCGATAAGCGGATGAAAAATAAGATGAAAGCGCAGGTAGAAATTACCGAGTGGACAGATCCGGAAAGAAATCCGAAAGGAAAAATTATAAAAATAATCGGCAAGAAAGGCGACAATGATGCAGAAATGCATTCAATCGTCCTCGAAAAAGGATTCGACACCGACTTCCCTCCTGAAGTTGAGGCTGAAGCGGAGCATATCGAGAGAACTGAAAAGCCGATTCCGCAAGCAGAGATAGCAAAGCGAAAAGATTTCCGCCATACGCTCACTTTTACCATTGACCCTGTTGATGCGAAAGATTTCGACGATGCGATTTCTTACAAGCCACTCGAAGACGGTAATGCAGAGATCGGCGTGCATATTGCTGATGTTTCGCACTATGTGCGAGAAGGGACCGCGCTTGACCGCGAAGCAGTCAAGCGCGGGTTTTCCGTCTACCTTGTAGACCGCACTATTCCCATGCTTCCCGAAGTTCTCTCAAATGATATTTGTTCTTTAAACCCCCGCGAAGACAAGCTTACTTTCTCGGCAGTATTTATTATCGACAAAAATGCAAAAGTAAAATCAAGCTGGTTTGGAAAGACGATCATAAATTCCGACAAACGCTGGAGCTATGAAGAAGCGCAGGAAAGAATTAATCAGGGTAGCGGTGAATATGCAAAAGAACTTATCGAACTCAACCGTCTTGCAAAAATAATGCAGAAAGAAAAATTTAGTGCTGGCGCAATTGATTTTGAGCAGACTGAAGTAAAATTCGAGCTCGATGAAACGGGAAAGCCCATTCGAGTTTATAAAAAAGAACGGCTCGACACCCACAAACTCGTCGAGGAATATATGCTTCTTGCAAACCGAGGCGTAGCAGAGTTTATTTCAAAAGCATACAAAGCGGAAGGAAAGACAAATGCCGCGATGATCTACCGCATTCACGATCTGCCAAACGCAGAAAAAATTAAAGATCTTGCAGTATTTATCAAAGCGCTCGGATATGAGCTCGAAGAAAAAAATGGAGAAATTCATTCGAAAGATCTTACAAAACTTCTCACTTCTATCGAAGGAAAACCAGAGGCGGGACTCATCAGAACTGCAGCAATCAGAAGCATGGCAAAAGCCGTCTATTCGACCCAGAATGTCGGACATTTCGGGTTGGCCTTCAAATACTACACCCACTTCACTTCCCCGATCCGCCGATATGCCGACCTCATGGTGCACCGCCTTCTCGCACGGCATTTGAATAAAGAGCCGATCCAATCAGGTGAAATTGCTCGCTACCAATCCCTCGCGACCAAAAATACCGAGAGAGAAATTTCTGCTGCCGAAGCGGAGCGAGCAAGTATCAAATACAAGCAGGTTGAATTCATGCAGGATAAAGTCGGCCAAGTATTTGACGGAATTATTTCCGGCGTGACTGAATGGGGCATCTATATTGAAGAAAAAGACACGCGATGCGAAGGAATGATCCGCCTCCGAGATCTCACTGACGACTATTACAAACTCGATCAGAAAAATTACACCCTCGTCGGAGAAAAGAAACACAAAAAATATCGCTTGGGCGACAGCGTGAAATTCCGCGTCATGAAAGCGGATCTTGAAGCGAAAACGCTTGATTTTGCTCTTGTATAAGGTAAGGTGGAGACAGAAACACTGTGTTCGATAGATTTTAATACTAGCCGAGGAGGAAGGAACATGGACAAGAGCAAACTTGCCAAGATTCCACGCCTTCTTCGGCACTTGGAATCTTTTGTGGGAAAAAATCTTGCAGCTTCACTGCGAGATCAGATCCGAGCAGAGGATCTACGGAAAGAAATCACGGTTATTACGAAAGAGTGCCGAAGAACGAAAATGTCTCGGACCTTGCCACTTCTCGACGAGATGGTCTCACTCGCCCTCTCTGGTCTTCATGCGTCCGAAAGAGAACACGGAAGTATCATAAGTACGCGACAGGAGATCGTGGATATTCTCATCGAAAATTTTTGCACAGAACCAAATCAGTCAAGCGTGTATTACCTCTTATTTACATTAGGTAAAATAACACAACAAGAATTCGAGACGCTGCGCCTTCAGGGCAGAATCTGAACAACCCACCCTTGCCCGGTGGGATTTTTAATACGTCTCGTCGCGTTTTTCTTTCAAGAATGAGAGAAACCCGTCTGACGTAGCGAGCACAAGCTTGAACGGCACTTCAATAAGAAAATCCATCACAAAGACGAAGACATTTACTGAAGCAAATTTCACAGAAAGCCATCTGCCCATTCGCACGATCGGAAAAGTAAAAACATTCCAAAGAAGAGTCAGGGTTTTTTCGTCTTCGTCCCGAATCCTCCATCTTTCTGCATTGTAGCGGATACGCAGGCCGAAATAACTGACAAATGTAAGGAAGGTTAAGAAAAGTAAAATACCGACAACATTGAATCCGAGAGACAGGAGGACCCACAAAATACAGCCGAAACTTACAAGGAAAAGAAGTCCGTAAAGCAAGAAAAATGTCGTATCGAGAAGAATGCCGGATGTTGAGGGTTTTACGTACATTTTCTTCACATCGCTCGAATAGAGGACCTTGTGAATTCCCTCGGTAATTTTTTTCGTATTTTTCTCACCGAGAGGTTTTATATTTCTAGTCATCAGAAAGAGGAGAAACGGGTGAAAAAGAATATTAGTTACGAATGCAACATAATTGACAGAGTGGATGTAGAAAAGTTCATACGGCAACTCAAGGAGAAATGCCAGAATGATTTTAGTGCAAAAAACATATACGATAGCGCGCTTCCCGCTTTTTTTGATGCGGTTATTTTCTTTTTTGTATTTTTTATCGAGAACTTCAGAAATATCGCCGTCAAGATGGTGCTTATCGGACAAAACCTGCTCGCTTTCAGCGCCGTATTTATCGATAATTTCTTTGAGCACCGAAAAATAGAGCCCGTGATTTCGAAGCTTCGCTTGGATCTGAAAACGGATAGGATCTTCGATTTCAAGGATAATATTTTTGATGAGCACGAAAAAATCGATGTTCAGTTTTTGCAAATCCGCTTCACTGGAAATAACCGGCCATTCCGGGACAGATTTCAGCCAAAGCGCATAAAAGACAGTCGGATCATCATCTTGAAGAAGCAGGCGACGGCACGCAATATAAAGTTGTCTGCCGAATTGCATATTGGAAAGCTCGCCTGAATATTTTATTGAGCCTTTGACAGTCGAATAAAAAGCCTCGACAAGAAGATTGTCGTTGGGACGCGGAAACAAGAAGAGATCTATTTCGGTTGCTGCGAGATTAATGAGACGGCTTTTTAATTTCAAATTCCGAAGCAGTTTTGGGCCAATATGTTTTTTGACGATAAGAAATCTATTCAAGATTCGCTGAATGTCTTTTGCAACATCCGCGCCCACGCGATCGTTCGGCAAATATCCCCCGCCAACCAACTCTTCGAGAAGAGAAAGACCGACGTTATTATCGATCTCGATCATCACTTTTCGCTTGATGATTCTTTCGATTGCAGAACGGCGAATCGTATGTTCTTCTTTATAATCAACAAAATAGCGCACTTTTTCATAAAAAGCGCCGGCTTTTCCCGTTAATTTATTGACCTTAATAAAAGCATCGCTAGAACCACCGAAAGAGCCAGTTTTCCCCGACTGGTGCTTAAGATCGTCTACAAGCCTTTGTATAGCAGGTGAAAACATTTAGGCGTAGATTCTAGCCGATTTTGGGCCTAAAAGCGAGTATTATTTAGCGACAGCTGCTGCTTCTTCAAAAGCAATAGAGAGAAGCTTTGAGATACCGTCAGAACCCATTGTGATCCCATAAAGAATTCCGGCACGAGACATTGTCTCTCGATTGTGAGTGATGAGAATAAGCTGGGAATATTTCGAAAGATTTTCGATCATATCTCCGTATTTTTTTGAATTTGCTTCATCGAGCGCGGCGTCTGTTTCGTCAAGAATAATGAATGGCGGAGGATTCACTTGAGAGACCGCAAAAATAAGGGCGATGGAAGTAAGCGCTCGCTCGCCTCCGGAAAGCATCGTCAATCCTTTCACTTTCTTGTGCGGAAGGGTTACGGAAATATCAATTCCTTCTTTTCCTTCCTCTTCAGGATCGCCCATTTCTTCTGGCACTTCATCCATTCCTTCCAAATCTAAATCCGTCAAAGCTTTCTTTCTCTTCACTTCTCGAACCACCTCAAGCGCTGCCGTTCCACCTCCAAACATAAGCGCGAAAAATTCCTGGAATTGCTTGTTAATTTTTAAGACTCCCTCTTTGAATTCAATATCAAGACGCTGTTCAAGCTCTTTAATGAGAATTTCAAGCGATGCAGAGGACTTTTTAAGATCTTCGAGCTCACGGGTCAAAAAAGCTTCGCGCTCGGATACTTCACGAAATTCTTTCATAATATCATCTGCTCCGCCTCCTCCTGCGTCTTCCAGACGTACTTTAATTTTTTCAATTCTCTTTCGACGTTCTTGTTGTCCAGATCTTTCAGTCTCAAGCACCTCTCCCTCTATTTTGAAATTTTCGTACTCAACAATTGCCCGCCCCACAAGATGCCCCGCTTCCCCAAGTTCACGCTTAAAATCTTCTTCATCATGATGATACAGTTCTTCCCGCACCTTAAGTACGCTGAGTTCCCCATGAATCTGATTCTGCTCGGCCATGATCTTGAAAATCGCTTTCTCGGCATCCCGGCTCGAATCTTTTTCCTTTTCAATGTCATTTTTGAGCGTTTCGTAAGCTTTGTGATACCCCGCTTCTTCCTTTTTGTCTTTTTCGATCTCTACTTCGATGCCCTTCTTTTCAGAATTCAGCCGTGTTAATTCAGCCTCGGCATCTTCAATTTCTTTCGGCGCACCTCCTTGTTTTTTGTCTGAAATAAATCGAGCGAAAATATCTCGGATACTTTTCAAAATTCCTCGCACCTTTGACAGATCTTCACTTCCCTCTGCCTCACGCAAAGTTTCATCAATTTTTTTACTCAAATCTTCGACATCTTTGAGATGCACCAATTTCTCATCAGCATTTCCAAGCGCGTGTTTAGCTTTCTCTCTACGCCTTTCTTCCGCAGAAATATTTCCTTCAAGTCGTCCGAGCGAACGGGAAAGAACATCCAGATTTTCCCGGACAATCCGGATCTTTCCTTCAAGAGATACCAACTCATTGCTTTTCTTGTCTTTAGTACCAGATTCAGAAAGTACAGCCTTTGCAGATCCAAGCTCGCGTTCGAGTTTTGCGAGAGCTTCAGTCGGGCCACGCTTTGCATCTCCCAAAGTCTTTTTTTCATGTTTCAAATATGCATCTTCTCGTTTGAAATATTCGAGATACAGATTCGTGAGCTCATCTTTCATCACCAGCGCTTTCTCAACCTTCTCAACCTGCTTTTTCAAAAAAGTGAGATGCGGAGTGATTTCTCGGCGAAGCGACTCAACTGATTTAATATTTTCTTCTGTCTTTTCGAGTTTCCGCTCGCTTTCTGCTCGTTTGTATTGATAAATTTTAAGTCCAAGCGCATCCTCAACCATCTCGCGACGTTCCTTTAAATTTGCGTTCAAAATCCTGTCCGCTTCGCCTTGGGAAATGATGTGGTGGCCAGATGAGCCGATATGCGCTTTCGCTAAAATCTCAATAATATCTCTGAGGCGCACAGCTGAACCATTGATGAGGTATTCATTCACCCCATCTCGATGAACTACGCGCTCGATCGAAACATCGTCAAAATCAATATCCAAAACACGTTTCCGATTATCAAAAACCACTTTTACGCTAGCGCGATTCTGTCGCCCGGCTTCTTTTGTGCCGTTAAAAATGAGGTCTTCCCCGCGCTTGCCTCGCATTGATTTGATAGACTGCTCGCCCAAAACAAACCGAAACGCTTCGGCGATGTTTGATTTTCCAGAGCCGTTGGGACCCACAATAGAGGCAATCGGTGAATTGAAATCCAGCGTGCTTTTCTTCCCGAAAGATTTAAAGCCAGAAATCTCAAGCGATTTTAAATACATGGCTATAAATGTAGCATTTTTTTACTGTGTTTCAAAACAAGTTATACCGAGAGTAGATTGACAAAAACAGAAAAAAGTATCTAATGATAGACGGGAAATTGGAGTTCTTGGGTTACAAGGGGGGGGGGAACAATGAGTACAGTCACGGATCGGAGCTGCTCCTCTAAAAAAGGAGTGGCTAAAGAAAAGCGCGTTCGCGGAAAAGGTCAGAGGAAAGCCGTCGGCATCGGCTTAACTCAAAAAGCTCAAAGTCAGAAACACGAGCAACCTCTTCTTCGAATTGTACCGCCGGAAGAGGAATCGCCCGGAGAAGTTGTCGTCAGGTTGGTGGATTGGAGCCCGGAGCTCGCTTCCATCTCAAGAATAATGGAGAGGACAGTCGAGCCTGTGCAGTCGGCGATTCTCGCCGAGATTGGACCGCCTCCGTACAAAGTCTTATTTGCGACTGGAAAAGGAAGAGAGCAATGTTTCCTCATCGCAAACAAAGACGGGAAGGATTTCCGCGACTCCGGCGAGAATTCCTCTTACGTCAACGCGGCATATTTTCAACCGCTTTGAGGATTCACATTGACCGTTTCGTGCTCGCGCGCGACTCGGTCATTTTTATTTTATCCGACTCCCTTCTGAAGAAGGTCGCTGGATAAGTGTCGAGTTGAAGGTTACTTCAACTCTACCTTACCATCCGCTGGTCTTGAGTGCTCCTTCAGCCGCTTTTTGCTCAGCTTCTTGCTTTGACTTCCCCTCTCCTTCAGCGAGGCATGCTTCATTGAGATAGACACCGATGAGAAAATGTTTATCGTGATCTGGTCCTGATTCTCGGATGGTTTTATACGCAGGCGTGACTCCTGTTTTTTCTTGTGCCAATTCCTGAAAACGGCTTTTTGCATCGATCCAGGCACCTTGCGCGACAATCGAATCAATGAGACCGAAAATATTTTCTGAGATAAATTGTTTTGCTACTTCGTATCCTTGGTCAATATAAATTGCTCCGATCACAGATTCCATGGTATCTGCCAAGATTGATTGTCGCGCTCGGCCGGTATCTCTCGCTTCGCCTTTCGAAAGAAGAAGATAATCGTTGAAACCTAGGGACTCTGCAACGCCAGAAAGCGTCACTGCGTTCACAAGAGATGCTCGATAGGAAGTAAGATCGCCTTCTTGATTGTCGGGATATTTGTGATAAAGATATTCGGTCACGATAAGCTCAAGCACTGCGTCACCCAAAAATTCCAGTCGTTCGTTGTGAGCCATTTTAAGAGAGCGATTTTCATTCAAATAGGAACGATGAATAAAAGCTTGTTTGAGAAGCTCTTTGTTTTGAAATGTTACTCCAATTTTTTTTTCAAAAACGCCTAAATCCATAGAATTATTTTGCCTTCAATAAGATATTCACTGCTTTGGTGATAATAGGAACGAGATCATCGTAGAGCGTGAGCTCGCCGATTTTTTCAAGAGGAAACCATTTTGCATCATCCAACCCGCCAAGTTTCTGCAATTTCAAAGTTTCAAACGGAGAAGTGCATTCTGCGAGAAAATAAACAACTGATTTTCTAATCTTTTTCTTTTCTTTGTTGTAGGTAATGTAGGAATTCTCGCCAAGTTTTTGTTTGATATCAATATCGACTCCCATTTCTTCTTTTATCTCTCGACAAGTTGCTTTTTCATCGTCCTCACCCGATTCAAGTTTACCTTTCGAAAGCGTCCAGTGTTTGAAAATATCGTGGACAAAAGCGAGATACATCTGGTTCCCCTTTTTCATATAGACGACTGCTCCGCCAAGCTTTTCAATGGGCGCTTTGTCATCCGGCACCTCGTCTTTTTTCTTCTTTGACGTTTCGTCTTTACCCGGCTCACCAAGTTCTTTATAAACTGCGCCCAAGACTCCGTTTACAAATTTGCCCGATGTCTCTCCGCCGAATGTTTTTGCAAGCTCGATCGATTCATTGATAGCAACTTTTGCCGGCACTTCTCCGCGATCTGAAAAAAGAAGTTCGTAAAGTCCGATGCGGAGAATATTTCTATCTACGATTGAAATTTTATCTATCGGCCAGTCCGGCGCCGCTTTTTCAATAATCGCGTCAATATCTTTTTTCTTTTCGAGAATATGCTGAGTGAGAGATTTCATAAATGAAAAATCTCCCATCCCAGGGGCAAACTCTTCGGCATTTCTTTCGAGCACGGCAGATGCATCAGAGGCAGGAAGTCCTCTGAAATCCATTTCAAACATGGACTGCATCACTATACTTCTGGAAAGGTGCCTATTGGCCATTTATAGCTTATTAGCTAAGAACTTCTCCCTCAAAACACGAAACAAAACTCAAAAACTACCTCGAAAAACTATCTTTTAGCGGCAGTTTTTGCTTTCTTTTCTTTCTTGGCAATTTTTGCCAAAACATCGATAACCACCCGGCCTTTATATTTGCCGCAATTGGTGCACATGGTGTGATTCATACGCATTGCGCCGCAATCTGGGCACTTCGATACACGCATCGAAACGAGCGCATGATGTGAGCGCCTGTTTCCTGTATGAGCACGTGTATGTCGCATTCGTACTACCATATTCCGAACAGTATACTCAATTTACAGAAAAACACAACACTTAAGAGATGCGTGAAGCCCTCCCGAACAATCTTGTTGAGGGAGGGCTTTTAGGACACTTTACGCGCGGGACTTTGGTCTCTGCGGAGAACGAAATGGCTGAGAAGGACTTTCGGAGGCGGGCTTGCTCGCCGCTGTCGCAACCCCCTCTTTCTTTTCACCTTTCTTCTCGTCCTTGGGCTTCTCCGGCGGAGTGAGTGTGACAACAAACCGCCGATCTTCATCCTGCCACTCAAACTTGAACACTCCATTTTTCTCCTCCCCTGTGCAAGTTGGTTCACTAGTGACAATTCTGCAAAGCGAGAGCTCACCCCCGCAAAGCGGCCTCTCCAACCTATCCTTGACGTGTATAACCGTCAAAGGATCCTCCAACAAATCCACCTGAATTACTCCTGCGCTGAGAGACAAGTTCTTGATTATACCCCTGACTTCGGAGTAGCCCAGCGTTTGCCAATGAAGCATCCCGCCTTTGAGACCGGCAAGAGTGGCCTCAACTAGCTGTTGCTCAAAAGCCATGACACTATCCTCCTTTCTGCGCATTCGCGCCCACGAGACCTGTTCCCTGTTCACAAGGAACTTACCCTTTTAATTATACCAGAGTAAAACCAAAAAATCCGCAAGAGCGGAAAAATTCAAAAAAAGTGTCCCCCCGGTGAGAAAGGAGGGAGCACAATGCGAACGGAGTTGAATGGAGCTATTTGCAAGCGGACGGGACATCGAAACGATGACGAAACAGCTTTGCAGCCCTCTTTGAGAAGAATTCGGAGCGATCAACGCTACTCATCCTTCCAAGAATCTGAAGCAGCTCAACAGCTGCAGGCCGTTCCGATGTTCCACCGAAATCCCAATCTGATTTCCCTACTTTTGGATCCACATCACCCACTTGTGGATTGAGAATCGAGCTTGTCATGGCCGTTCCCTCCTTCGAGAGTGTGAATGGAAAAACTCCAATTTAACTGCACAATGTTGCTGATATCTATTTTACTCTCTTTTCCACAGTTAGCTGTGGATAACTTGTGGGGATGCTGTGGGTAAGGAGTGGAGAAAACTCTTGCGATGAATCTCCGAAACGCCCCATTTTTTAAGACTTTTATAGTGAAGTTTGGTGCCATAGCCTTTGTGGATTTCAAAGCCGTAACCGGGATATTTTTTTGAAAGTCGAGCCATTTTTCTATCGCGATGAACTTTAGCGATAACAGATGCAAGAGAAATGATTTTTACTTTCGAATCGCCTCCGATAATTGTTTTCTGATTTTTAAATTCTTTGGGAGCGTAAAGCGAGCCGTCTAAAAAAATTTCGCATTCGCTCGGAATTACTTCGAGTTTTTTCAAGCAGTTTTTGAGCGCGCGCCGTACGGCGCGCGCGAGTCCAATTTTGTCTATCGTAAAATTTTGAACTGATGAAATCGAAAATTGGATGGCACCTTTTTCTTTTTCTGATTTTGCGATTTTTGACCACTTTTCACGCACCTTTTCGGTAAGCTGTTTTGAATCCCGGACCCCGCGAAAAATTTCCGAGAAATTTTTCGCTGCCCCCTTCTCCACCATAACTGCGCACAAAGTTACCGGCCCCGCCAAAGGCCCCCGTCCCACCTCATCAATTCCAATACTATACTTGACGACCATTTAAAAATCTTACCACGTTTTTTCGCGTTTTGAATATGTGATAAATTATAAAGAGATTTGACATCATTCGAGACAACCATTGGGAGGAATCGCACATGGAAGAGAGAACGGCGCCGTGGGTCAATCTGCGAAAGGACGCAAAAGGACAGGTGTTTTTGAGCGGAACTTTTGATGTTAGCCCTCCCAATCGATTGGGAGGAAAATGGAATGCGAGAATCAACCTGGATCATAAGACAGGGGAATTGGCCGGAGCATTTAAGACTGAAAAGGGGCGCCGTGCCCGCGCTTGGGTAGTAATAGGCAAGCTCGAAGGAAAGAGGTTCTGGTTTTGCCTAAAAGAGAGATCGGAAGAGGACGACATCATCTTCATTTTCGAAAGACATGCAGAAGAAAAAATCTGCCGAGGCCTCTGGGCATATCTTCTCTTTCTTGATCAAGATGATGCGACCAATCAATCCTTGAAAGAAATTGCGCAGGAACTCGGAAAGGATATGATCGGAGGAGAAGTCTCTTGTAGCCTTCCCCTCCCCACCGATAAGTTCCCCAGATTTCGAATATAGTTCGTTCACGACCCGCCTTTACTGGCTGGTCGTTTTTTCTTGCCCACAATTGACGAACGAGTACCGGATGCTATCTTTATGCGAGGAAAAAGCACAACAAACCACGGGGAGGATACCATGAGCGCAAAGAGGTGCATCAATCCGAGATTTGCGATTGGAGCAGCAATCGGGAGGAAAAGAGAAGAGTGCGGCATACCTCGGGAAGAATTCGTTCGCCGAGTGAAGGTGGATAGGATAGACGCGGATCTCCTCGAGGAAATCGAGAAAGGCGAAGAAAACTTGGAAATCGCCAGTTGGAGATTCATCATCAAGTCCGCGGAGGTCTTGGGGATGTCACTGGAAGAGTTGCTTACAAGTGCCCGCCCAACAGAAATCTCCATGGAGCGATTCCTGTTGGAACTTTTCTGTGACGAAATACGAGAACGTCACGAATAACGTGGTTCAAGAGAACCTCTTCGACTGTATTTGACCCGCCTCTGGTGGGTCAATTTTTTGTTATACTACATCCACAATGCCCTCGAAATTCGTCCACCCCGGTAGCACATCAGAGATGGCTACGGGGCAAGCCTCCATACAAAATGTCTAAATTTATCCACTTACATACACATTCACATTACAGCTTATTGCAGGCCCTGCCCAAAATCCCAGAGCTTGTTTCAGCTGCAAAAGATGCCGGGATGAACGCTCTTGCTCTTACCGATAATGGAAATCTCTACGGTGCCATCGAATTCTATCAAGCCTGCAAAAAAGCTGGGATAAAACCCATCATTGGCGTTGATGCATACGTCGCGCTTCGTACCCGACAAGACAAGCAAGCTGGAGTGGACAACAGACGCACTCGGCTCGTCCTTTTGGCAAAAAGCGAAACGGGATATAAAAATTTGATACAGCTTGTCACTCGCGCAAACATTGAGGGCTTTTATTACCGGCCTCGCATTGATAGAGAGCTTCTTAAGCAAAATCATAATGGTCTCGTCTGCATTATGCCCGCTTTTAATGGAGAACTTTCGGGAGCGTTAAAAATCCACGATACGGAGAAAGCGAAAGAAATTGCTCACTGGTATCAGGAAATTTTCGACCGTGATCTCTATCTTGAAATTACCCATCATCCGGAAATTGAAGGGCATGAAGCACTCGTGAAAGAAATTGTTGAATTTGGAAAAGCAGAAAAAATCCCCGTTGTCGCTACGAACGATGTCTATTATCTTTCACTGAATGACAGAAAAGCACGAAATACGCTTCTCTCGATACAAAATAATGGCGAAGTAGGAGAACGAAATGCGTTTGGAGACGACGAACCCGACCTTTCTTTTATCAAAGAATCACTGGCGGAAGAATTTTTCAAAGATTTTCCTGAAGCTGTCGAAAATACGATTAAAGTTGCCGAAAAATGCAATTTGGAATTGACGCTTGGTACTTGGTATTTTCCAGATATGAAAATTGAGAGCGGACGGACACCGGATGAAGAATTACGGCATCTTGTAATTGAAGGCCTCAAGACGCGAAAAATGGAGGCAACGGAAGAAGTGAAAAAACGATACGAATACGAGCTTGAGGTCATCAAAAACAAAGGATACTCAAAATATTTCCTCGTCGTGGGAGACCTTTTGCGTTTTGCCCATGAAAATAAAATTTTGACCACCATTCGAGGTTCGGTCGCGGGCTCGCTTGTCACCTACCTCGCAGGAATTACGAATGTAAATCCGCTTGAATATAAAATTCCGTTCGAACGATTTTTAAACCCCGAACGCCCTTCCGCTCCCGATATCGATATGGATTACGCCGATAACCGCCGAGACGAAGTGATTGCTTACGCCCGCAAAAAATACGGAGAGGAACATGTCGCCCAGATCGGAACATTCGGAACGATGATGGCTCGAGGCTCTGTCCGCGACGTTGCCCGAGCGCTTGGCTTTGCATATTCCGAAGGTGATCGGCTGGCAAAACTTATTCCGATGGGCGCACAAGGATTTCCTATGACGATAGACAGGGCACTCGAAGACGTTCCGGAACTCAAAGAAACATACGACAAAGAGGCCGATGCAAAAACCATCATCGATATGGCAAAAAAAATCGAGGGTTGTGCTCGGCACGTTGGAGTCCATGCCGCAGGTGTGGTTATCGCTCCAACTCCCCTTACCGATTACACCCCGCTTCAGTTTGATCCCAAAGGCGAAGGGAAAATCATCACTCAATACGATATGTACAGCGTCGGAGAAGATGGCGTCGGACTTCTGAAATTCGACTTTCTCGGAATCAAAAATCTTTCTATTCTTGCGAGTTCGGTTGATCTCGTAGAGAAAATTCTCGGCCAGAAAATCGATATTGAGCATGTTCCGCTCAATGACAAGAAAACATTTGAAATGTTAGCACGCGGAGAAACGATCGGGCTTTTCCAATTGAATGGTTCAGGCCTTACGAAATTTTTGAAAGACCTTCGCCCCTCGACAATTCTTGATATAAACGCAATGGTGGCGCTGTATCGCCCAGGACCGCTTGAATCAATCCCTCGGTATATCGAGCGCAAGCATAATCCCCTTCTCATCCGCTATCTTGATCCGCGAATGAAAGATATCCTCGACCAAAGTTACGGAGTGATCACCTACCAGGACGACGTGCTTCTCATTGCCGTAAAAATCGGAGGTTATTCATGGCTTGAAGCGGACAAGCTTCGAAAAGCCATGGGAAAGAAAATTCCAGCTGAAATGGAGGCGCAGAAAGAGAAACTTCAATCTGCTTTTGTCAAAAATGGCATGAGTAAAGAAAAAGCGGAAGAGCTTTGGAAACTTATCGAGCCTTTCGCTGCATACGGATTCAACAAAGCCCACGCTGCGAGCTATGGACGTGTCGCATACCAGACCGCATATATGAAAGCGAATTTCCCTGCTATCTACATGGCGGCAGTGCTCACAGCCGACGCCGGAGATGTGGAGAAAATCGCCGAGTTCATCGCGGAATGCAAGCGCATGGGAATTCCCGTGCTTCCACCTTCTATCAACGAAAGTTTCCAGGATTTTACTGTTGTTAAGAAAGAAGAGGAAACCAATCGTGTTATTTTGGATGAAATTCAAGAAGGGAGTGAGCACCGCGACCAAGCTGTAGTTAATACTACTGCGCGTGGAGCGGGCGGAGCTTCCGACGCAGAAGTTCGCCAAAATGGCACGATTGGAAAAGATAAGATTCGGTTCGGGCTCAACACGATTAAGAACTTTGGAGAAGGCATCGCGAAAGTAATCATCGAAGAAAGAAAAACGAACGGACAATTCAAATCCCTCGTCGATTTCCTCGATCGTATAAAGGATAAAAATTTAAATAAAAAATCACTCGAAGCGCTCATCAAATGCGGAGCGATGGACGAACTTGGCGAAAGAGGAACAATGCTCGGAAATCTTGAAGATATCCTTACTTATAACAAAGAGAAAAATAAGATCAAAAATCAGGATTCCCTTTTCGGTGGAATCGCGGGCGAGCACGAAAATCTCACGTTGAAATCAATGCCTCCTGCGGAACAAAAAGACAAGCTCGCGTGGGAAAAAGAGCTTCTCGGCCTCTATGTGTCTGGCCATCCGCTCGATAATTTCAAAGAAAAGCTTGCAGGAAAAATTTCCATTCAGAAAATAAAAGAAACAATGAAAGAAGGCATGATGACCGTTGTCTCCGGCATTGTAGAAGAAGTGAAACCGATACAGACCAAAAAAGGCGATCAAATGGCATTTATCAAGCTCTCTGATATGAGCGGAACGATGGAAGTGGTCGTCTTCGCACGTACCCTTGCAGAATTTAAAGCATTCCTTCTTCCCGAAGCCTGCATAGCGATTAAAGGCAAGGTTTCAATGCGAAATGGAGAATTTTCGCTTCTCTCTGAAGCAGTGAAGAAATTATGACCGAAGAAAAATCATGGATTATTTTTGACTGGGGACGCACTCTCTATGATGCAGAAAATGCTGATCTATTTCCCGACGCTATTGAAATCCTTGAATATTTGAAAAGTAAATATCATCTGGCTATTGTTTCTCTTGCTAAAAAAGACGGAGATATCGAAAGACGAAAAGCTATCGTAAAAGAAAAGGACTTGGAAAAATATTTTGAATATGTTGCTTTTACGGACGAAAATAAAGATGCTTTATATGAAAAAACGGTACAGCAATTCAAAATGAAGCCGGAAAAGACAGTGATTATCGACGACAGAATGTTCCGAGGAATACAATGGGGAAATAAATTCGGAGCAACAACGATCTGGCTCCAAAAAGGAAAATTCGAGAATGAATTGCCGAATGAAGAAACCGGCCTTCCCACTTTTACAATAAAAGATCTGAAGGAATTGAAGGCTATTCTTTAGGAAAATTCTTCTCGCGGAAGCAATGAAAAAAATTATAAAAAACTACACAAATTTTCTTAGTGTAGTTAATCCTTTTTAAGGCGTCTCACAACAACATCGGCTAAAGATACCTTGCTCCTAAAAGAAGGAGGATAAGCTGAGCCGTTTAAATGTTGAAGACGTCTCTCTATATTTTTCGCCAAATGCTTTGAGCTGCTCTTCTTGGCTTTTTCAATACAAAGAAGACATGTGCAACGTTTTTGTCCCCTAGGAGTTTCAGAGGGGGCAAGACCAGCAAGACGGCATTTCTCTACATTCACCGAAGTGCACAGCCAAGGTTGAGAGCACCCAGGACAAATGTAGCATTCACCAATCTGTAGTTCCATCGCCACCTCCTCAATCCAAGTGTTACCTCTTATGCCAAAATATCTTTTTGGGAGAAAATAGTCAAATTTTAACTATCTCAAGAAAAAGAAACAATGGAATTTCTTTGCGGGCTTTGTCTTCCGCTACCGCTCGCGGGCCTTTTTGGCTCGCCTTGTGGGAAATCCATTCTTCGAGACGGGTTACGGCCAAATTATTTTTACGAAACATTTTGAAATAGACTTGGAGCGAGCGGTGGAATGAGACCGTGTGCTCACTTTCTTTTTGACCCGGATGCATATCGATTTCGGTGCGGGATTCTGAAAGATATTCGTCCACTCGGCGAAATTGTATCTTCTTTTTCTCGTCGAACTCCCAGCCGGATTTTTGCGGGATGCGAAATGCTGGATGGTTGAGAACCAGATAGAGCTTCCCTGTCTTACGCAGTATCCGAGATGCTTCTGCTAGTGTTTCGGAAAGTTTCTCGATATTTTGAAGCGCCAGGATACAGACTACCTTATCGAAAGATTCATTCTCTTCAAACGAAATATCATCCGAAGGAGCAACATGAAAAATGGCTTCTTTGGGCGCGTCTTTTTTAGCGATTGCAATAAGCTCTGGAGCGATATCCGAACCGACAACATTCGCTCCCGCTTTTACAAATTCCCGCGAAAAAAATCCCTGTCCGCAAGCAATATCAAATATCCACTCGCCCTTTTTGATCTCCATAAGCCGAAGGAGGTTCGGCAGAATAACCTTAGATTGGTAGCTGTCGGAATCCTTCGAGAGAAGTTCGTCATACCATCCCGCAACATTCCCCCATGATGTATCTTTCTTTTTCACATTGCTACTCTATCACAGACTAGAAAACAAAAAAGCCACATGCTAGTATTTTATTAGTCACCGAAACTCAACCAGAAACCGGAGGAACGTATCATGGCTTCAGAGAATCTTTCTCGTCCCGACGCCGTAGCGCGAGCGATCTACGGAAGGTTGGAGAACAAAAAGCCGCTCTTGTTTACATGCGAAGAGTTCGCGAGTAACGATGCCAGTGTACAGGCGATGTGCAGGGCCTTTGTAGACCAGGTGCTCCTGGAACTTGCTCATCATTGCATAGTCGTCGGACCGCGAGGAATAAGCGTGGAACTTGGAGAAGAAGGACTTTACGTGGTGCTTAGCCAGCACACTGGAATCCGAGCGACTCCGCGCAAAGACCACTGCGATATCATCGCCATAAGTTCATTGCCCTAAGGATTTCGAAGGGTGCAAGTTTTCGAAAGTGGCCGATTCACGTCGCGCCATTTTTTTAATATTTTGAAAAAACACCAGAAATGCTATGATTACGGGCATGAAATCCGAAGAAAAACTCGAACATAAACGACACTCACTCTCTCACCTTCTCGGCGCGACTGTTTTGGAAATGTATCCGAAAGCAAAATTGGCGATCGGCCCTGCGATTGAAAACGGTTTTTATTACGATATCGAATTGCCGGAGACTATAAGCGACAACGACCTTCCTAAAATCGAAAAGGTAATGGAGAAAATGCTTCCAAGTTGGAAAGAATTTACCCACAAAGAAGTTACGGAAGCAGAGGCAAAGAAACATTTCAAAGGAAATCCCTACAAACTCGAACTCATCGAAGAAATTGCTGGTAAAGGTGAGAAAATAACCCTCTACACTGCGGGAGAATTCACCGATCTCTGCCGAGGAGGACATGTTGAGAATCCTGCAAAAGAAATTGACCCATTGGGATTCACACTCGTGCGAGTTGCGGGAGCATACTGGCGAGGAGATGAGAAAAATAAAATGCTCACCCGTATTTATGGACTAGCATTCGATACAAAAGAAGAACTCGAGGCGTATGAAAAGCAAGAGGAGGAAGCAAAGAAACGAGACCACCGAAAGCTCGGGAAAGAGCTTGGCATTTTTGCATTCGATGAAGACGTGGGCGCGGGATTGCCCCTATGGCTTCCACACGGAGGAGCAATGATAGAAGAAATTGAAAAATTAGCGAAAGAAACTGAGTTTGAAGCCGGTTACGAACGGGTCAGAACTCCTCATATCGCAAAAGAATCTATGTATCTAAAAAGCGGTCATCTCCCCTACTATGAGGAAAGTATGTACCCTCCGCTCGAATATGAAGGCGGAAAATACTATCTGAAGGCAATGAACTGTCCCCATCACCATAAGATCTTTGCCGCGGAACCGAAAAGTTATCGCGATCTTCCTCTTCGTCTTGCAGAATACGGCACTGTCTATCGCCACGAAAAATCAGGAGAACTCTTTGGCATTATGCGTGTTCGCTCTCTTTCAATGAACGACGCGCACATTTATTGTACGGAAGAGCAATTCGCCGACGAATTCAGAGCAGTGAACGATATGTATCTCAAATATTTCAAAATCTTCGGCATTGATAAATATGTTATGCGCTTCTCGACTCACGATCCAGCAAAACTTGGAGAAAAATACGTGAATGAACCAGAGCTTTGGAAAAAAACCGAAAAGATGGTGCGTGATGTTCTTATTGAATCAAAAATTCCGTATGTCGAAGTACCGAACGAAGCCGCATTTTACGGACCAAAGATTGATGTTGAAGTTTGGAGCGCTATCGGACGCGAATTTACCTTGGCAACAAATCAGGTTGATTTCTCGGTTCCCAAAAAATTTGGACTAGTGTATACAAACAAAGAAGGAAAAGAGGAAACACCGCTTTGCATCCACCGAGCGCCTCTTGGAACTCACGAACGCTTTATCGGATTTCTTATTGAACATTACGGAGGCAATTTCCCTCTCTGGCTCTCCCCTGTACAGGTGCGAGTGCTTCCTGTAAGAGTTTCGCATAATGAATACGCAAAAGAGATTTACAAAAAATTGCGTGAAGCTGGTATCCGAGCGGAAATCTCACTCGAAGATGTTGGGCTTGGCAAAAAGGTCCGTTCTGCGAAAGAAGAGCGAGTTTCTTATTTTATAATTGTCGGAGATAAAGATATTGAAGCGAAGAAAGCAACACTCGAACATCGCGAAAAAGGAAATCTCGGGCAGATGAGTACGGAGGAGATTGTTACAAAACTCACAGAGGAAATAAAAAGCAAAAAATAAAACACGCAAAAAACCGCGCGACCTTTAAGGGTCGCGCGGTTTTTTTAATTAGAGATTATTAAGTTTTTCTTTCGAGAGAGCAATCCAAGAATCGTTTCCTGAAACGGCTTTTGCTTTCGCAATAACTCGCTTAAGAACTTCGCTTGCAATCGCCTTTTCAGCTTTTGCTTTCTTCATAATGGAAGCGATCGCATCTTGAGATACAACCACATTCTCTTTTCGAGCTTCCTCTTCGAGAGAGCTTACGAGTGCGCTATTTTTAGCAATATCGCGAAGCACTTTCTTTCGGAAGATGAAGTATGCGATCCATGCACTCCAGAGAATAAGAGCTCCAACGAATCCGACAAGCTTCCAAGAAAGCTCAAGACCGGTGTAAGGAACCTGGGAGAGATAAACTGCAGATGAAAGCGGAGCAGTAGGTATACTGGTCACCGTTACAGATGTTCCAAGTGTGCCTGTAATAAATACCGATCCACAATCTTCAGTTTCGCTGTCTCCATTAGATCTTACAGTCAAAGAAACTCTTTTCGTTCCTGTCGAATCGTATCGAGTACGAAGTGTTTCGTTATCCTTACTACCGACATTATCAGATGTTCTCCATGAATAATCATAGTCTCCATCGCCCCCTTCGACGTCAGCCGTCCATCGGACAGTCTCGCCTACTCGCGCGCTATTTCTATCGGCTTCACAAGTAAAGTTGAGATCACGGTTATTATTTCTTTCTATAGTCGTGGTACAGCTTCGGGTGATCGTCTGATTTCCAGATCGCACTTCTACCGTAGCTCGTTTCGTACCAGAACTTGAATATGATTCTTGTTCAGTCCTTCCATCTCCTGTGACAGCTCCGCTCCAATCGTAGGAGTAAGAACCTGATCCTCCAGAAGGAAATACCCTCCAAGTAACCGTTTCATTTCGGTCAGCATTATTCGGAGTTGCTTCACAATATGCGTCTAGGTCATTTTGTTCCTCCTGTACGAAAGTTGTACAAGAAGCAGTTTCTACCTGATTTCCAGATCGTACTTCAACAGTTGCACGCTTAGTTCCAGAACTATTGTATGTTCTCGAAACATTAGAGCCTGAACCGGAAGCGTCTCCGCTCCAAGTGTATGAGTAATTGCCATTACCGCCAGAAACATTCGCTCTCCATGTTACGGAATCTCCTACACGGATATTTGTATCACTCGCTACACAATAAACGGAAAGATTCTGAACAGGAGTTGGTGTTGGATGCGGAGTAGGATGCGGAGTCGGACGTGGTGGAGGAGGTGGCGGTGGATAACAATTGTATGAACAACCAGTGTTGTGACTGTAACAGTTAGAAGAACAGCCGTAATCGTAATTATCATAATAGCCAGAATTACAGTCTGAACATCCATTGTCATAATTATTATCGTAATAGGTGTTATTACAATCATCACAACCAGAATCATAATTATTATTATCGTATGAGGTGCCCCAATCAGCATCGTAAGTAGTGCCATAGTCACCATCATAGGTTGTGCCCCAATCCGCGTCATAGGTGGTACCCCAGTCAGCGTCATAGGTTGTGCCCCAATCAGCATCGTAAGTAGTACCCCAGTCAGCATCATAGGTGGTTCCCCAATCTCCATCATAATAATCATCCGCTTTCGCAACGAAAGGAGCGAACACGGAAAAAACCACAACAAAAATAAGTGCTGTTGCGAAAATTTTCGACATAGTATCTTTTACTGAAAAAATGTTTTTCATGAATGTTAAATTGCCTAAAAAAGCCATAATTCAAGCCGTTTTTAAGCTCAATTAATTACCTTACTCTTGTATTATATAGTATATAGATACTATTGTCAAGTATTTAGCTCTCTCCTCGAATACGGCCTCCCGTGGCGAGAAAAGAACTTTAGAGATCAGTGCTCCCAGAAAAATCGGCTTCGACGACATAGCGCTGTTGTTTTGTGCCAAAAGTATCGCAAGTCGAGAGCGTAAGCATCTTTCTTTGTGTAGAAAACTCCACAAGCACCTTGCTTGCATCCACAAGAGTTACTTTAGAAACAGTGTACGAATAATCTTTGGTCTGCGAGAGGACATGAATTACATCGCCTTGTTTTAAAGTCTTGATCTGGGTGAATACTTTAAAGGCTTGATTATGGATAACAGGAAGATTTGATCCATGGCCAAAGAGAAACATATTCCCCTGCCCCAGATATCCCGAACCTGGATAATGCACAACGCCTTTCAAAAGCTCGTTATCGAGCGCGTCAATATCGGTAGTCGAAGGATTTCGTATTGGAGAATCAACTCCAATATTTGGGATTTTAATGCGGATCGGCTCTTCACCCGTAGCCATTGAGGCCGTCGGTGCTGGCGACATCCCGGAAACTGAAACGCTTTCAGTGGGGCTTGGCAGAGACGGCTCTTCATTCGTCGGTGCAAGCTCAAGAGGAATGAACCCCAGGGCGTAGAGAATGCCGAACGATACGAAAAAAACAGCGAAAAATATTCCAAGAAACAAAAGCTTGTTCTTAAATGAACTCCCTGTGACGATGTTATTCTCTTGATATGACATTTTTTAAATATAGCACACAATCAGACACAAAAACGAGAACATGCTGTCGGACTGTTGACATTGAATAGATACTATCATATAATAGTGAAATATGGAAGACGACGAACATAAGCCGGATGTAGAGGTAAATTTCCACGAAGAGCCCCCAAAAAAGAGTGGGACGGGAGAATTTGTCAAAAAAGCCCTAGTAATTGGGCTGATTATTATCCTTATCATCGTAGGTAGCTGGGCAGTGATCAGATTAGCCCCTTCTATTTTCTCTGGCCTTGCTTCTATTTCTGTGTCTGTCTCTAAAATTTTCAAACCGAAAGCGACTCCTATTCCCGCAGTTTCTACACCAACACCAACCCCCGTCATTATTGTAAGCACTCCAACACCAACCCCCGCTCCTGTTGTTTCTTATCCGGATAATTCTGGAACCACCGACTATACGCCGACTCCAACACCCGTCGCTGCCTACAATCAAAACACGCGGGCTGATTTGGTTTTATATATTCTCGCGACTGGAGTTATCGATCGAAACACAAACGTATTCGTCACTCGCCCTTCGATAGACGCGAGTGAGCGTGCAGCAGTAAGATTTGAAGTGCAAAATGCCGGCGGACGAGCAAGCGGAGCATGGGCATTCAGTATGCTTATGCCAGTTGTAGCTGGAAAAGATACTTATTCTTCACCAACAGAGCGCTCACTCGCACCCGGAGAGAAAATGCAGATTACCGTCGGTTTTGACAATATTCGTTCTGGACGACAGCCCGTAACGATAAGCGTAGATGAAGGCGGTCTTGTCTCTGAATCACGAAAGGATAATAACGCGGGCACTGTTTATTTCAGCGTGACTGGAGACGCTTACTACGGAAATAATGATGTCTATTATCCTCCTGCAAATAATTATTACGGAAATGGTTTGCCCGATCTCGCTATCCGAGTCATCGGCATCGGTACTGTCGATCCATACACCGGAGCATTTCGACCAACAGGACAGCTTTATTCAAACCAGAGAGTTGGAGTGCAATTCGAAGTAAGAAATGATGGCGGGACTGCAACAGGAAGATGGGCGTTCAATGCGGACTTGCCTACCAATGCTGACAGCTCGTTCGAATCAGATCTTCAGCCGTCGCTGCGACCTGGGGAGAGAATCATCATTACGATCGGATTTGATAATCTAGATACGAATTATTCAGACGATTACAGATACGACGATTATCGTTATGACTATCGAGGAAATTACACCGCTCCAGTGACAATCACTCTCGATCCAGACCGAGACATTCGAGAATCGAGTGAGAATAACAATACTTTGAGAATCTCGATTCCGATTGTGTACTAAGCATAGTAGAATTGGCTTATGAGAAAATCCAAAATACTCCAGGTTGCTCAACTTGGAAATGCGGTAATCCGGCAAAAAGCTAAGGCTGTCAAAAATGTTCACGATCCTGAAATTCAGGAACTTATCGAAAATATGATCGCCACCTGTAAGGATTCGAACGGAGTTGGTATTGCTGCACCGCAAGTTTATGAACCGCTCCGAATTTTTATTATTTGGTCGCACCCAAACTCTCGATATCCAAAAGCTCCAAAGATGAAGCCGATTGCGATGATCAATCCCCGAATCCTCAAGAAATCGCACAAGATGAAGAAAGATTGGGAAGGATGCTTGAGTGTGCCGGGAATCCGCGCTCTTGTCCCCCGCTCGATTTCAGTCGAAGTCGAATACACAGATAGAAAAGGAAAAGTAGAGAAGAAAAAACTTTCGCATAATTTTGTCGCGAGAATTTTTCAACACGAGCTCGACCATTTGAATGGAATTGTATTTCTCGATCGGGCAAGGAGCAAAGATATCCTCACCGAAAAGGAATATCAACTTCTCATGAAGAAGAAATAGAAAAAAGCCTCGCGATTTTGGTCGCGGGGCTTTTTTGTTTTAGATATCTATGTTTGCCAATTTTGCGTTAGACTGTATAAAAGATTTTCGTGCCGGCACATCTGTCCCCATGAGGATATCGAATACTTTGTCAGCCTCTTGTGCATCGTCTATCTTTACTTGTTTCAAAATGCGTCTTGCGGGGTCCATCGTCGTCTCCCAAAGTTCTTCCGCATTCATTTCTCCGAGACCTTTGTAACGCTGGATTGCAATTTTAGCAACTTTTTTTGATTCCTTGCCTGCGCCCGCTTTTGTATCTTCTGCTTCTTCGCTTTCTTCACCTTCCGGCAAAGATTCGGAACTCTCTTCAACTATTTCCGCTGAAGCGTTTTTGCCGACAATCTTTACTTTATCCTCATCCGAATAGGCGTAATGAATTTCTTTCCCTCTCTTTATTTTATAAAGCGGCGGCTGGGCAATATAAATAAATCCTCCATCAATGAGCGGACGGAAATACCGGTAGAACAAAGTTAAGAGCAAAGTACGGATGTGTGCTCCGTCAACGTCGGCATCGGTCGCAATAATGATTTTGTGATAGCGAAGTTTACTGATATCGAATGTGTCGCCGATAGCAGTACCGACAGCAACCACCAAGTTCTTGATCTGCTCTGACGCAAGCATTTTATCAAGCCGAGCTCGTTCAATGTTCAAGATTTTTCCTCGCAAAGGCAACACTGCCTGCACTCGCCTATCACGGCCAGTCTTTGCGGTACCTCCTGCAGAATCTCCCTCTACTATGAACACTTCGGATTCAGAAGCGTCTTTACTCTGACAGTCTGCAAGCTTTCCCGGCAACGTCATACCCTCGAGCGCACCTTTTCGAAGCACGCTGTCTTTCGCAGCCTTAGCGGCTTTTCGAGCCTTCATAGCGAGCACAGCCTTGCTTATGATAGCCCGGCCATCATCAGGATGCTCTTCCAGAAATGCGCTAAATGCCTCGCCGAAAACAGTGCTTACTGCTGACTGGGCTTCAACGGTTCCGAGTTTAGCTTTCGTCTGGCCTTCAAATTGGATTTCGCGGATCTTTACAGAGACAACGGCAGTCAGTCCTTCCAGCACATCATCTCCGGTAAAATTATCTTCGCTTTTCCCCCCTCCATTTTTATTAGAATAACTGTTGAGCGTTCGGGTAAGAGACGTTTTGAATCCTGTGATATGCGTACCGCCTTCGGAGTTGTAAATGTTGTTTGCGAAAGCAAGTACGCGAGAACTAATATCATCCACGTATTGAAGCGCGACTTCTACCGCCACATTATCCACCTCTTTCTCAACATAGAAAATATTTTTATGTACCGGCTTTTGAGTTTGGTTATAGAACTTAATGAGCGACATGAGTCCTCCTTCAAAATAGAAAGTGAATGAAGGAAGGTCTCGTCCAAGCTCTCGGAAATAAAAGACATCAGTCAAATCCACTTTCTCGAGATCTTTTGATTCTCGCGCATCAATGACAGCAATTTTCAATCCCTTCACCAAATAAGCCTGCTGGCGCATGTGCGAAACGATCTTGTTCCATTCAAATTTTATCTCCTTAAAAATCTCGATGTCTGGCTCGAAGGTCACAATCGTTCCGTGGAGTTTCGATGAACCAATTTTCTTGACCGCCGCCTTTTTCTTTCCTTGCTTGTACTCCTGCATGTACTTTCCGCCATCTCGATGCACAACGACTTGGGTGTAAATAGAAAGTGCATTCACCACAGACGCACCCACTCCGTGCAACCCACCGGAGACTTTGTACCCTTCCCCGCCGAATTTTCCTCCGGCATGAAGCGTGGTCATAATCGTTTCAAGCGCGGAAACTTTTGTAGATTTATGAACATCAACTGGAATACCTCGGCCGTTGTCCGTCACTCTCACTTTATTTCCGGGAAGCAAAACGATTTCAATATCGTTAGCAAAACCACCCATCGCCTCGTCGCGGGAGTTATCGAAAATTTCAGTGATGAGGTGGTGCAATCCGTCCGGTCCAGTCGTTCCAATATACATTCCGGGACGCTTTCGGACAGGTTCAAGACCCTCAAGAACAGTGATGTCTTGAGCGCTATATGAACCTTTTGTTTTGACTTCTTCTTTAGGCATTTATGAGCGAAAATACAAACAAAAAAGCACCCTTTTGGTACTCTTATTATAGCAAATTTAGCCTTAAAATGAAAGGGCTTTTTCTCGGTTTTAGTGGATAGTTTCTGGTATCAAAAATTTGACTTTTTAAAAATAAAATGATATGAATTTGATAGAGTTCTTCATGTATAAAGCCTGTCACCAAGGCTTCTGGAAGGGGCTCGACCCCAAGTGTGAGCTTGCCCGCGTGAGGCAATACAGGAGGAGTGAAGTCATGAGAATAAAAGTTCCGAGAACGAAAAGAATCTTTGTCGCCCTGTCAGGCGTACACATACTCGCGTTCGTCGGCCTGCTGCTCTGTGTCCCGATAGCGATTGCTCTGATCGTTCTCAATGCCGAAGGCAAACCGGCCCACATGAGCAAGCTCCAGGGCGAGCCGCATACGCTCCTGGCGCAAATCGGAGACACATCTGTCTTCGAAGCGGCGGATGGCACTCGGGTGTTTGTGAACACCCCGGGTCCGACGCTGCGAGTCGGCGCGCAGTATGTGGTAAAGTCCAAGTGTTATGCAGTTGGTAATGCGAAAACCAACTCATACTGGCTCGAGCGCTTATAAACAGAATGCGCGGACAAACACAGGTGCCGTTGAGGGCTTTTAACTCAACGGCATCTTTTATTTTCTCAAAAATATATTGATTATTTTTACAAATATTGCGTAAACATCTAATCCCCAACAAACTCACAATTTCTCCACAGGCTTATGCACAAAACCAATTTGCGGGTTTTTTATACAAATGCATATAGTATAAAAAGATGCGGAGATAAGGAGGGATAACCAAGTACATTTTGAAGGGAGAAAGTCATGCAACTGGCATGTGACAAACGGCAAGAGAACCTCTCTCTACTCCTATCAAAACCGCGAGGTGCGATAGGTGCAGGAAGCAGTAGCCTGTCCGCGTGTTCAAGAAGTATCGCCGATGTTCTAACTTGCGGGAGAAAAAGGCCTCCGCGGGTGAAAAATCCCGGATGCTACCTCGCAACACATGTAGCGATCTACTTCAACCTTCCGTGACACATTCTGTTCTGTTTCGCCACCGACAGCGATACAGAACAGTTTTATTTTCTCAATTCGAAACCCTCTTTCTCTAAAACTCCATAGACCTTCTCCATAAATCCATTCGCCTCGCTGTCTGTGAGTGTCTTTTCATATGATTGGAAAACAAGCCGGAATGCGAGAGATTTCTTGTCTCCTTTTTCGAATACATCGAAAAGTTCCGGACCTCGGACTACCAAATCCCCCGCTGATTGTTTGATTATATTTTGCACATCCCCCTCTTTGGTGGCAGATGGGACGAAAAGTGCTACGTCACGGACAATAAATGGAAAGGCTGATGGTTTTTTGTAAATGACTTCTGTCGCTTTGGCAAAATCATATTTCTTTGGGTCGGGTAATTTTTCAATACACGCATCAAGATTCGCTTCCATAACATTCGCCGTAAGATTGTGCGCCTCTGGCGCATCTCCAATCTCCTTTCTGAAAGCATCTGCGATCTTGTCGAACTCGGCTTCAATCATTTCTTTTTGTTTTTTCTTTGTGCCAGTCCAAAAACCAATACCCAAAGCTGTATGTTCTTCAGCGCCTTTATCGAATACTTTTCCAATTTCAAATATTCGTACATCCGTGAGCCCGAGAAGCGGAGCATTGAGCGCGTTCATATCGAGGCTATTTTGAAGCGCAGAAAGGTTTTTGCGCAAAAAGCTTTTATCCGATGCCAATGGGTTTTCAAGCTCTACTTCCCCACTTTCCTGAAGCGCATATGTGTAGACTTCGGTAAAGCCCAGATTTGTAAGCACGTCTCGGAATTTGTTTTGATAATAGACATTCTTATTGATCGTGGGAGATTTCTGCATTTTCTCCATCGGCACGGGCTTGATATTTTCATAGCCGTATAGCCGTCCAATTTCCTCCACAATATCTTCAGACATCTCTAAATCAAGACGAACAAAGGGAATCGTGAGTGAAAGATGTCTGCCTTTCTTTTCTATTTTAATTTCAAGGCGATTCAAAAGTTCAATAACCTTTTCTTCGCTAATTTCAACCCCAAGAAGCCCGCTTGCCAAACTTGGGTCAAAATCAATCACAGTTTGCTTTGCAGGATGTGGGTAAACATCCACAAGGGATCCGATTTTGAAAGGACTTTTAATACAGTATTGAAGGAAAAAGGTAAGCATTTCCATTCCGCTTGCTGCCAGCTCCGGAGTTATCTCATTTTCATAACGCTTTGATGCATCAGTCTTGATTCCAAGCCGAGTAGAAGTCTTGCGAATATTTACCGGATCAAAATTGGCAGATTCGAGAATGAGGTTTTTGGTCTCTTTCGTCACTTCCGCCCGCTTTCCGCCTTTGACCCCTGCAATAGCAATTGGTCCCTCGTCGTCAGCAATCACAAGCGTTTCAGCATCGAGAGTAATATCTTTGTCATCAAGTGTAGTGATTTTTTCCCCTTTTTTTGCGAGACGTACTGTAATTCCCCCCACCACTTTATCCGCATCGAAAGCGTGAAGTGGCTGACCGACATCGAACATCGCTCCGTTGGCATTATCAACAACAACATTTATTGGTCGCTGACCGACAACCGCTAAGTCGGCAGAAAGCCAATCCGGCGAATCAGTAACAACCACATCTTCGATAACGCGCCCGATATATCGTCGGCAAAGTTTCGGCTCATCTATTTTTATTTTCAAATCACGAACTTTGGCAATAGGAAAAACTTTCGGCTCGATTTTCTTGAGTGGAATTCCGGTTATTGCAGAAAGCTCTCCGGCAACGCCTCGATGCGAAAGACAATAATGCGCTCGGTCTGGCAAAATTTTTACATCCAGAGTTGCATTATCGCCTTTCTTTTCCAACCCTTCCACCTCAAAAGCATGAAAAGTAAAAAGCTTGGCAACCTCCTCCGGTGAAGGAATCGGTTTGTCGAAATACATCGTGAGCCATTTGTAAGAGATGAGCATAATTTATTTTTTAACCTGCCACAATCGTAAATCTCCTGAATAAAGCGAACGAATATCATCTACGCCATATTTGAGCATCACGAGGCGGTCCAGTCCGAAACCGAAGGCGAAACCTGTGTATTTTTTGTGGTCAATTCCTACACCTTCGAGCACTTTTGGATTAACCATTCCTCCGCCCATAACTTCTATCCAGCCGGTGCCTTTGCAAAGCGGACAGGCAGAATCTTTTCCAGCACACTTAAAACAAGAGACATCAATCTCAACGCTTGGCTCGGTAAAAGGGAAAAAGCTCGGGCGAAATCGAACATCCGCATCGGGACCATAGAGCTTTTTGAAAAAAGTGATGAGCACTGATTTCATATTCGCGAGCGTAATTCCCTCGCCCACGGCAAGCCCTTCCATTTGGAAAAATTGAGCTTCATGGGTGGCATCCGTTGCCTCATGACGGAAAGTTTTTCCTGGAACAATAATGCGGATTGGCAAATCCTTTTTGTGCTTCTCCATATAGCGGATCTGGACAGGAGAAGTGTGAGTTCGCAAGAGTTTACGAGCTGAAAGAGGTTTCAGCCAAAACGTATCCCAAAGATCCCGTGCTGGATGATTCGCGGGAATATTCAAAGCGTCGAAATTGTAATGTTCGGTTTCAATTTCCGGCCCTTCCGCCACTTCAAATCCAAGATCATTCCAAATCGAAACCGCCTGCCGAATAGTCTGTGTAATTGGGTGCAAATATCCTTTTTTACTTTCTGTCTCCACGCTTATAGTATATTACAAATTTATCTTCGATATATTGGCACCGTCTTTTAAATAGATGACGCCATTTGAAACTCTAAAGTCCGCTGTCTTCGTCGGATATACCAAAACTGCATTTTGAGGAAATGTCGTATCAAGCTCAACTGCCTCTATACCCTCTTTTGTTTCGAGTAACACCACATCGGTACGCCGTGGCAAAAATTCAAGATGGGATTTCGGCACAACATTCGTATAGACAGTGGAAGTCGCGCTTGTATCTGTCCCGCACAAAACTGCATGACAGAAAAAGTAGGGCATCGAATTGGTATCTCCAAGCCAGACAGCCTGTAATTGAGTTCCTGTCTCAAAAACCACAAGATTCCCATTTCGAAGAGCGTCCTCTCCGTAAGACAACGTAGTTGTAGCGAGAGTTTTCTTTACCAGCGATTTTTGGAAAAGAAGCAGAGCATCGGCATAATCAGGATTTTTTATTTTTGTGCTAGTAGCTGTGGAAGTTGAAAATTCGGGGATCAGAACGGGCTCAATATTCAAAGGAATAAGAAACGGATGTCCTTCCGTAACAAATCCTTCTTTCACTTCAATATCTTTTTTCCAAGAAGAAAAATCTGCCTTTGATACTGAAATCTCATACTTCCCTTCTGTAAGACCGTCGAGAAAAGTTCCCCTCTGAAAAATCCCACTTTTCTGCAAGAGGACTCCGTTCAAAGAGACGTCTGCATTGCTTTCGGAAGCATAGACATAAATACCGCCCGTTTCAGCGACTTGCCAATCTTTGGTGATCCTATACCCATTCGCGTAAAAAACAAGAACAGGGATGAGCACGAAAAAAATCAGGCAAAAAGAATAGAAATAGAGCCTTCTTCTGCGAAGAGACATGTGCGGCATATAGGAGGATATTATACACAAAATCGGCTTCTTTTACAGAGACGGCATTTCTTAAGATTTCCGGTGTTTTGGCGTCACCCAATAGCCAAGACGGAATTTTCCGGAGAGCATGAGACGGGTCTGCGCCTCAAGAGCCGGGATCGAGCCAAACACGAGAAGTGTTGCGGGCACGAATATCCACTGGGCAAACATGGTGAGCGTTCCTCTTTTTGAGCTCCCTTTTGGAGGCGGAGGAAGAAGCGAAATAGAAACGATAGCGGAGAGCAAAATTCCGAGGATGCCGAGAAATGTCAGATTCCTTGAGACAACCGGCAAA
Source organism: Candidatus Paceibacterota bacterium (assembly GCA_028714635.1). Taxonomy (NCBI): domain Bacteria; kingdom Bacillati; phylum Minisyncoccota; species Minisyncoccota bacterium. Next base: position 93,263 of record JAQTLZ010000001.1, on the reverse strand, counting down.
TTATATGAAAGCAAAGTACTATTGAAAACTCTTCCTCCGAGAAGAATTGGCGTCCAAGTGAAAAGAAAAAGAAGGATCGGGTTTGTCGCAAGAGACCATGCCCGTTCAAGTTCGATGAATGTGATGCGCAATTTTCTCCCCAGAGAAATCCGAGGATTTTTTACAAAGCCCATAAGAATATAAGGAAGATTTTCTACGCCCCAGCTCCATCGGCGCTGTTGTTTATAGACATTCTTCATGGTCTGCCAGAAAGAGGGCGCGAGATTGGCATCCATCGAGAGCGGGTAAGAAATCGGTACAGCTTTGTAATTTCCATCATGTGCAAGAAATGCATTCCAAAAAATACGGGAATCTTCGGAAACAATATTTTTCTGCCAATAGCCAATTTCTTGCAACGTCGGAAATGGAATGGAATGCGAAGAAAAAGTGGTAAGACGCTCCGGACGCTCCTGCTGGATCATCTGCCAGAAACTTCCCGACGTAGCGACGATTCGCGACAGTGCCGGTGCATCCCACATATTATTATTATAAAAAGGAACTGGCTGATACGAAGCATGAAGCCTATCTTCGCTCGTCAGGAAATGCCACATAAGACAGAGGAAATAATCCGGATACGCGATAGTATCGATGTCGAATGCAGAAACAAGAACATCCTCGTACAGAATTTCATTCGCGTCGAGAATCTTCTTTCGCGCATCTTCCGCTGCGTAAGCAATGTTCGAACCCTTCCCATCCATCTCTCCTGAAATACCGCTTGGGTGAATGGTGATTAGAAAGTAGCCAAATTCTCTGCCATACAAGTCCCTGATTTTTTCTGCCGTTTGGAATGCGCTCTCGCCTGCTCGCGCCTCAACAGCGAGAACGACCGCCATTTTCTTTTTATTCCCACGCGCAGAGAGAAGGGATTTAATACTTGTTTCTACAATTTCATATGATTCTTTGTAGAATGGCAAAATAACAAGATGGACAATACGAGTATATTTAAGAGGCGCAAGCATTTCCTCCCAATCCATTCCCAAAGATTTTCTGATATGGCGCCAATTTTGGTAGAGGTGAAGCGAGAGATAGGCGCTTTTCAAAACCCAATATAAATTGAAGACAATGATAAAAAGCGCCGCATAAAAAGGCGCGAGGTAAGAAAGCAAAAGCGCGCCAAAGAGCGTAGCCCACGCCAAAAATCCGGGAAGAATTTCAAAGAAGCGATAAATACGAAAATCTTTTCCTGTAAGATCTTTTGCCTGCCCCGCTGTGTAATAGGGTGTCCGAATGTATTCCATGTCCTATGAGTTAGTCTTCAAGTATTTATTCTTTCGCCAAATTCTTCCTTTTCCCTTGTTCAAATTTCTGAAACCCGGGGTGAGAGAATGACAATTGGGACACAAAAGTTTTAAATTTTTTTCGCTATTATTCTCTGCATTTCCATCCTCATGATCAACTTCTAGCGGGACTCTACCAGTAATAGGATGAATATCCCTCCATCCACACTTCGAACAAAACTCGCCGCACTTTTCAATGAGGTAACGCTTCAGGTGTTGAGATAGAGCTTTGGTTGTGATTCCTCTACTCCCATCAAAAGTCCCAGATTTCCAGCCCTGAATGTATTCCTTATATTGATGATTGGACTGACACTTATTAGAGCAATATTTTAATTGAAATCTGGTTTTAAGCGACACACCACATTCTTTGCATCTTTTCATACTTTACAGTGTACCACAAGTAACCAAACATTTGGTATACAGGGAGCCGGCACGAGGGTTCGAACCCCGGACATCCACTTTACAAAAGTGGCGCTCTACCAACTGAGCTATGCCGGCATCTATAATTTTTACAAAACAGTTCGTTATTGTCTGCTTCATTTCATTCAGCAACGGCAATTTCGATTACGAACCTCCTGAAACGAAAAGCAGTTTTCGTTTCAGCCCCACCAACTTCACTAAGGCAACGTGAAAACCTTCTCCATTCTACATTTTTTTCTCTCCTCCGCCAGTTTTTTTATCCCGAGAAATATCCTTAAGAAAAATGGAAACTTCTCCGTCGCTTTTTTTGACTGCGCCAGTCTTAAGTGAATGGAAAAAACCATTCCATTTTCGGATGAGACTTTGTCTTATGTGGAGAGCTGCTTCAGCCACTCCGCTAAAAAAGATCTTGAAAAATTTTCTCACCGTTCCCTTTTCAAACATATGAGAGTGGCTTTTTACCACTGAAATGTTTTCAGACACCATCGTATCCATCTTTCCTCGAATTTTCGAGAATGCGGTCTCGCTCCGAGACATTTCATAAAGCTTGTGCCCGATAAGCACCACGATGAGCACAAACGACACGATGAATGATGAGAGTGCAAATGTCATTTTTAGAGGAACTTACTTCTCGAGAGAACCGAATCTCACAAATCGCACAATTTCTGTCTTCTCGCCGAACTTCTGAATCGCTGCCTGCACAAGACCGTTTACAGTTACTTCAGGATTTTTGATGAATGGCTGTTCAAGAAGAATCTTGTCTTTGAAGTAGGCATTGATCTTTCCCTCGAGAATCTTTGCCTGCATATCTTTCGGTTTTCCAACCACTTCCTTTTCAAAAATCTCAATTGCCTTCTTTTTCATGTCTTCGGAGACATCTTCTTTCTTAAGAAATTCCGGATTCATCGCCGCAGCATGCATCGCAATATCATAAGCAAGAGCCTTGAACTCTTCGTTCTTTGCGACAAAATCTGTCTCACAGGAAAGTTCAACGAGAGCGCCAACTTTTCCATTACTATGAACATATGCAGAAACAATACTCGCACCAAGGCTTCGATCAGCTTTCTTAGCTGCAATATCGCCTCCTTTTTTCTTGAGAATAATGAGAGCCTTTTCCTTATCGCCTCCCGCCTCTTCAAGAGCCTTTCGGCACTGCATAATAGAAATACCTGTTTCGTCTCGAAGCGCTTTGATTTGTTCTGTGGTAATCATAGTTAATAGCGATTAGCGTATAGCGGTAAGCGTGTAGAAATACAAAACTCAAAATACGGGGACGAGCTGGCGTTCTTCTCTACGCTTTACGCTTTGCGCTCAACGCTGCCCTTTCCTTCCTGGTAGGCCTTCACAATTTGGTCTACGAAAAATCGAATACTGGCGAGCGAAGCGTCATTACCGACGATAGCATGATCTACTTCAGAAATATCACAGTCAGAACCGAGAAGAGCGATAACGGGAATGTTCATTTTCTTTGCTTCATCTACCGCGATCTTTTCTTTTCTTGAGTCAATCACAAATACGGCCTGTGGCATTCCTTTCAAGAGAACGAGTCCGGAGAAAAAGAGGTTGAGTTTCGTGATCTCTCGGTCAATGAGAAGTCGCTCCTTCTTTGTGTATTTTGAAAGCTCTCCTTTCTCTCTTTGGTCCATGAGAGTGAGCATCTTGTCGATTCGGCTTCGGATTTGTCCAAAGTTGGTAAGAGTTCCTCCAATCCATCGTCCAGCAACGTAAGGCATATTGATAGCCAAAGCGCCGTTTTTCATTGTGTCTCGTGATTCTGGTTTGCCTCCAACAAAAAGGATCTGTTTTCCTTCCGCACCGAGAGTTTTCACGAACATCTTCGCCTTTTCCAAAAGGTCAGATGTTTTCTCCAAATCAAAGATTTCAACCTTGTTTTTAGCCCCGAAAATATAAGATTTTACTGAAGGATGTCGGCGTGATTTTGAATAGGCAAAATGAGCGCCCGCTTTAAAAAGGCCCTCAATAACCGCACTGTTTTTGGTATCTGTCATGGATGAAAAGTCTAGCAGATTAGATATGAAAAGGCAAATTATCCCTCATCATCTTCATTTCCAATCTCACCCTTATTCATAGCCTCCGCAATTGGCTCAAATTCGCCTGTCATGATCTTCTCGAGACTATACCACGACTTCTTCAGACGATGATCAGTAATGCGATTTTGCGGGTAATTGTAGGTGCGGATTTTTTCTGAACGATCTGCGGTACCGATCTGATTTTTGCGGTTTGCTGAGTACTTTTTTGCATCTTGTTCTTCTTGAAGCATCTCGAGCTTGGCAATGAGCATAGACATTGCTTTTTCCCGGTTTCTGCCCTGACTTCGCTCGTTGGTGCATTTCACCTCAAGCCCTGTCGGCTTGTGGACGAGTCGCACTGCAGTCTCCACTTTATTCACGTTCTGTCCCCCCTTCCCTCCGGACTTCGAAAATTCCATCTCGATATCGGTTGGATTTATAATTACTTTCGATTTCTTGCGAATCGGGAGCACGGCGACAGAAGCTGTGGAAGTATGCACCCGTCCCATTTTCTCTGTTGCAGGAACTCGCTGAACTCGGTGCACTCCCGTCTCAAATCGCATGGTTTTGTAGACTTCCTTCCCGCGAATTTCAAACGTCGCTTCCTTATAGCCCCCAAGTGCAGTTCTGGATTCATCGAGAAGAACAAAGACCCAACCTTTCGATTCAGCATATTTTTTATACATATTCGCCAATTCCTCGGCAAAAAGAGAAGCCTCGTCTCCCCCGGCTCCCGCACGCACTTCCAACACAACCTCATTCGGAAATTCCTCCTCAACTTTTTCTCCCTCAACGATTTCATTCATCTGCTTCAAAAGGTTTTCCTTTTGTTCCCTCAAGCTTTTCAAATCTTCTTCTGCAAGCTCTTTGTATGATGGATCTTTTTCAATCATAGCCAAAAGTCCCACCTCTTCTTTTTCGAGACGTTCATATTCAGAAGCCAAAAAGCTTGTTTTGTGATTTTCTTTGTAGGGTGTTAAATCCATTGTGATAATTTTACCTTAAAGGGACGAAAAAATCCGCGAGTCAAAAGACCCTCGGATTTTTTCGTTCATAATTTCAGTTATTTAGCGGAAGCCTTCGCTTTCTTCTTGGGTTCCACGGCCTTTGCTTTTCGAGCTTTAAATCGCTCTACTCGTCCTGCAGTATCGATGATCTTTTCAGAACCAGAATAGAATGGGTGGCAAGCGGAACAAATTTCAACTTCAAAAGTCTCTCGGGTTGAACCGACAGTGTAGGTCTTGCCACAGGCGCATTTTACCTTGGCAGCAGGAAAGTATTTTGGATGTATTTCTTTCTGCATAAATGACTTTCATATTTGGAGAACTGCGTTGTTGCAGGTTCCGCTTGTTCCTGCGCAGTAGGTTTACTACAGCTTAGTCACAATGCTCACCTGCGCCTAGCATTTCTCTCAAATATGGAAGTCATTAATATAGCAGAACTTGGCAAGCCCCGCAAGTGGCTGGGGCGCTTGCAGGGCTTCCCCTCTTTCTTCATAATAAAGCCATGGATTCAGAATTACCCCTAGATGAGGAAAACGTGGTTACACCTCCCGAACTTCCAGAAGAAAAATCTGGAGAGAAGACGCAGATAATTCCAATAGAGGAAATGACTGACGCTATTGCCGAGGCTCACCCGATAAACATGGACACTCTTTTTACGGAACTCCATCAATATCTGACTCGCGGCAAAAAGGATGAGTGGCCTTCGGGTCCGGAGGAAAAGGGCATTTTAGTTCTCTATCCTACAGAGGATACTCTTGAAGAGGTCGTGCTGCTTCTAAAAAGAGCCGGACTCCGGCCAGATGCTGGTGGTGGACCGGAGGAGAGATCAGACAGACAATCAACTTATGTATCCAGTTTTCCAAATGACTCAAAATTCAGAGCCTTTCCCTCACCAGAAATTCGTGACGGAAAAAGAGTGTGGATGATTCGCGCAGATATGGCTGGTATTCGTAAATAGATTTTTCGACATTTCTCTAAAGATTCTGCAAGGGGTCGATCATGTTCTCCTGAATACTTGCTGCTTTGGCCATTACTTGCGCGCCATAGCTTTTTGCGTAAGAAGTGATACAGCCCGAACCTGAATAATATTTGCAAGCCGCATTCATTTCTCCTGTATAGCTTCCATTTTTTGCCCCCAAATCAGTCAAATAAAGTGCAGAAGCAGTGAAGGCATCTTTAGGGCTCCAAGGGTTCGGCAATGCATTGCCCGTGACAGCTGCGATTCGATTTACGAATAATTTCCAAGTTGAGGGAATAAATTGGGCTGGTCCCATCGCTCCTCCCCAACCGATCGGACTTCCTTTACTATAGATAGGTTGCCAGCAAGATACCCGCGTGGTTGCAAAATCAAGACCTAGACTCTTTGTTATGCCGAGAAATACGGGAACATCGCGAGTAGGATGCATTACCCGAGACTGCGGAGTCCTCGTATTTGCTCCGATACCATTGCCAGTCGTCGTATCAGTGAGAAAACAGGAACCGACATTCTGGCCGAGATTTGATTCTTGAGTAAGGATTGCAAGGAGAAATGCCGGCCGAATACCAGTTTTCCCTGATATAAATGTCGCATATTCAAGTGCAGTGCCGAAAGGAATCGCAGAAGTATCTCGGAGAGAGAAAAGCGCGCTTCTGATTTCAGCCGCCCGTTTCTGTCTCGCTGCCACAGCAAGCGCATAATTTTTCTCTTGAGATTTTGTAACGGTAAGCAGATCTTTCTTTTGTTTTTCTGTCAGCTCTACTTGGCGTTTTTGGGCTTCAAGAAGCGCTTTTGCGTCAGCTTCCGCCTGGCTTTTTTCTTCAAGAGATTGCTTTTCAGTTTCAGTGGTCTGCTTTTGGTCGCTTATCTCAAAATAGAGATCACGAAGCGAACTTTTAATAGTATCGAAATCATTGATGTCAGACACGAAATCAGAAATGGTCTGATCATTGAGAATCATTTCAACTAACGAATTATTTTCCGTCTGATTGGTCTTCCGGATAAGGTCGGCGAGCGATGCCTTGTTTTTTGCTATACGTTCTTCCAACGCAGAGATGGTCTCTGATTTTATGCCAATATCATTATTCAATTGCTGAAGAATAATGTCGCTTGCTTTGATGCTTAATTTTGCCTTTTGAATCTTACCGTTTAGAAGGGCGACATCTCTTTGAAGCGATGCCGATTCTCCATGTTTTGCATCAAGAAGCGCCTGTTTCTCTGCAATTTCTGCCGTCAAAGCTGCGAGTTCCGCTTTAAGTGCATCCTCGCGTCTCTGAACTGCATCAGCAGTTAGATCTGCTCTAGCAAAGTGTGGAGAAGAAAGAAAACACAGTCCCCAAACGAGGAATGTGGCTAAAGAAAAAATCGCAATTCTTCTGGAGAACATCCTCAAATTTTAACATATTTTAAGAAAAAGCCCCGCCTGATTAAATCAGACGGGGCTTTTTAAATTTCTTATTTTTTTGCAGGCTCCTTACAGGAGCAGTACACCTTTTGGATATAATTTTCGCCTAGTCTCAATTCTATCTCAAAAGGTCTTGCGGAATGGGTCCCTACCCTTTCTTCACCTCTTTCTTTGCCACTTCTGGTTTCCCACCTTCCTTGCCTGCGGGTGCTTTCCCTGCCTCTGCTGGTGCTCCCTCAGCACCTTCTGCATCAGGTTTGATTCCTTTCGTCTCACTCATCTCAATTGCAGAAAGATCAACTGGAGCTTCCTCGACTTCTTCTTTAGCAACAGCGACTGAAGCAACCACCTCATCTGGTTTTGTGACAAGAGAAACGTTCGCAGGAAGTTTAATATCGCTCGCTACAATTCGGCTATCAAGCATGACAAGCGCCGCGATATCTACAGAAATAACATGCGGAAGATTTTTTGGTTCCGCCTCGAGTTCAAGCTCGTGAAGCACTTTCACAAGAATACCAGCGAGATCCTTCACAGCCGGAGCAACGCCTACGAATTCAATCGGAACTTTCACTTTGAGCTTCTGTCCTTTTTCAATGATATAAAAATCAGCGTGTCGAGGAGTACTTTTAATAGGATCGAGATCAACGTCTTGGATCAAAGCATCGTGCTCTTCTTTTCCTTCTTGAACGGTAAAAACTGAAGATTCTCCAACCTTTTTCCACACTTTTATAAACTCTTTCTGAGATACGGAAACTGGAGTAGATTTCACTTTGCGGCCATAAAAAACAGCCGGCATTTTGCCAGATTCACGCAATTTTTCCGCAGAAATCTTGCTTTCTCGCTTTTCTACATCCAATTTGAGCATGGGCGATACTATAGCAGAGCCAGTCTCACTTCGCAAGCCCGGGCACCTAAATTAGGTGCCCGGGCAAGTTTCGGCTTAAACCCAGGAATAGAGCTATTTTATGAGTTTAAATCGAGGCTGTTTGAGCCCCTCATATTCGACTTCCTCAAGCCACATTGAAGCCGGCCGAACCCATGTCTTCGAAGTTACATTTTCATACTGGCATTCATACACCACCATATCTTCAAGGGTTTCCGAGTGCTTCGCGAGAGCGATCACTTTATACAATTTCTTATTTTTGAAATGCTGGTAGGTTGCCCCAATTTTTATTGTCGTGTTCACTTCGCAGTATTGAGATTGTTGAACAAGGCAAGCTTCTCCTCCACTACCTTTTCCATCGCCAAGAGCGCGCCTTTGAGATATTTATAGGGAGCAATTTCATCTGGATTTTCCTGAAGCGCCAAAGCCAAACCTTTTCGATATGCGAGACGAAGTTCAGTATTAATATGAACAATTGCAATTCCGCTTTTTATTGCCGCCAAAAATTCCTCATCGGAAGTGCCCGAACCACCATGAAGCACGAGAGGAACCCCAGTTGCTTTGAAAATTTCAGAGACGCGAGCATCATCGATCTTTTTTACTGCTCCGCTATCCTTTACCATTCCATGAAAATTCCCTACCGATGGTGCGAAAAGATCAATTCCGGTCTCTTTTACAAATTGTGCAGCAACTTCTGGCTTGGTAAGTGCGTCGCCTGAAAGCCCGACTCCCACAGGTACCGCATCAAGAATCTTTGAAGATTGCCCGATGAATCCGAGTTCACCTTCGAGAAGTACGTCTCGCCCGCATTGACGTGCATACTCGACACACTTCTTCGTTGTTGCAGTATTTTCTTCGAGCGAAAGCTTTGCTCCGTCGTAAATTACAGCATCAAAGCCGGCATCAATCGCCTCTTTTACCTTTTCAAATGAATAAGTATGGTCAGCATTAAGATAAATTGGGTAATTGAATTCCTCTCGAACACTTTTGACGAGCGCCGCGACTTGTCTCACTCCAATAAAATCCCGCTCCCCTTCCGATGCGCCGATAATGACAGGTACATTTAATTTTTGTGCAGCCCGAAACACAGCCCAAAATCCTTCAAGATTGGAGATGTTGAAGTGCCCAATGGCAACCTTCTTTCGTATTGCGTCAGTGATAGCTTCTCGAAGCGTCATCATGGGGATTATTGTATCACAAAGAAAAAGGGATATGGTGTATAATCTGACCATGTCATTTTTCAAAAAAACCTACGATTTTGTAGCAATCGGGGATAACACAACCGACGCTTTTATTCGCCTAAAAGATGCCCATATCATTCCTGATGATACCCACGATGGCTACAAAAAGCTCTGTATAGATTTCGGCTCCAAGATTCCTTACGAATCAGTTGAAGTAATTCATGCAGTCGGGAATGCAGCCAACGCTGCAGTTTCGGCGGCTCGGCTCGGACTTTGCTCTGCGCTTATCTCTGATACGGGTGATGATCAAAATGGCGAGGAGTCGCTACAGGTTTTCAGAAAGAACAAAGTTTCGACTGATTTTATCCGAGTTCACAAAGGCATGACATCAAATTATGATTTCGTTCTTTGTTATGATGCCGACCGAACAATATTGGTAAAGCACGAAACATATCCAAGCAAAATGCCAAGCTCCCTCGATACCAAATGGATTTACCTCTCTTCATTCGCCCACAAGAATGAAGATTACATTGAGGAAATAATGACCTTCATCGAGAAAAATCCAAGCGTAAAAGTGGCTTTTCAACCAGCGACCTTCGAAATAAAGGCTGGAGTTCCAAAATTTGCTCGTATTTATAAAAGAACAGAAGTTTTTATATGTAATTTGGAGGAGGCTGAAACAATTCTTGGAAAAGAAAACGCTGATCCGAAAACGCTTTTAGAGGGACTCTGCGCACTCGGGCCAAAAATCGTCGTAATGACCGATGGGCCGGCAGGCGCGTATTGCTATGACGGACAAGAGTTTATCAAAATGCCGATCTATCCAGATCCCAAACCCCCTGTACAGAGGACTGGTGCTGGCGATGCATTCGCTTCAACATTTGTTTCTGCTCTCGCTCTTGGAAAATCAATCCGCGAAGCGCTTATGTGGGGACCGATAAACTCCATGTCTGTTGTCCAACAAGTCGGAGCACAGAAAGGACTCCTCTCTCGGGAGGCGCTTCTCAAATACCTTGCCGAGGCGCCCACAAATTACGTTCCAACAACACTCTAGAACAAGCTACGGGGTCATAAGATTCGTCCAGCTGAAAACATAAAAAGTGTAGGCACTAATGGAAAATGAAACCGCGAAGAGGACGATTTCCGCCCATGAAAGTTTCGATTTCCCGTTCTCAAGAAAGATAACGAGCATCCAGGGAATAAGAATCATTGCGTATCTGTAAGAAACCTGCCAACCACCCGGGTTTCCATGCATCCAAAGAATAAAAGTCAGAACAAAAATTGCAATCCAAGCGCACCATTTTATCATCTTGTCCTTCGAGTTTCTGCGGAACAAAAGAAAAAGAAAAGGACAAAAGACAAATATAGATCCTCCCCAGCCGGTTGGAATGAAATAAGGAAAAAAGGAAATTTGTTTCCATCCACGGATAAGCATCTGCTCAAAATTTTCACGTATAGCATAGAGGGAAAAGAAGCCATGACGATATCCGGGTTCTTCAAGAATTCCAGGAATTCTTGAATACCCGAAATCAAGAGGAGAAGAAAATCTCAAAAAATTATAGCCTAACGTCGCCATTCCCAAAACAAAGGGCACGAAGAAAAAAGGAGCGACCTCCCAGAGAAACTCTTTGAGTGAGGTTGCATCTGATAGACGCCAGAAAATAAAGAGAAAAATCGGCAGGGTAATTATAATTTCAGTGCGATTCCCAAATGCGAGTGCAAAAAAGAGCCCCGCCCAAAAAGGCTTTTTGCGAAAAGTAAAATAAAGAGCTCCCAATTCGCCGAGCATCGCAAAGCCGAGTGCTAACTGCCATGAACTGGCAAATGAAAGATTCGCCCAACTCCATGTTCCAAATATCGGAAATAAAGAAAAGAGAATACGGCGAAAAATCGACATCTCATAAAAACCACAAAGAAGAAAGGAAAATAGGGTCACAAGGATTCCGATAATTGCCACAAGAGGTTGCGTTGGCTGATGAGGAATCACATCAAAATTTTTAAGAACAGCCCAAGGCAACATCACCAGAACACTTCCCAAAGGAAACACTGAAAAATACTGTCCTTGAAACGGAACAAGTTCGCCAAGCCAGGATGGACGCTCTGAAATTCCCAATTCACCGTGAGTAAAAGCTTCCGCTATCCTAAAAGTGTAATCATGCACAACATAGTGTCCTTTGGGTGAAAAAAATGACAAATAGCCGGACAAAATAATCACAAGCAAAAAAGCTGCAATTATCTCGTGTTTTTCGGCTAGATAGTGCAATAGACTCTTCATCCAATCTAAATCTTATAAAGCGTATACTCTCCCTCTTCGAATACTTTCTGAAAGCGGGCATCGAAATTTTTCTTGTCCGCTTTGAAATCTGAAACAGACCATGAATCGAAAAGTGCATATTTTGCATTATATTTTTGCGCCAAATCGCTTTTGGAAGGATTAGCGTAGAACTTCTTTATCTCCTCCTCACGCGCTCCGTAATTAATCCCATGCGTCCAAAGCCATCCCGGATATCCAACTAAGACTCCTCTCCCCGCCAATGAAGCGACAGGATTAAGATGAGTCGTGCCAGTAACGATAAGATCTCCCTCGGGAATATTTGTTTTTATAAAATCCGCGAGACGCAAAGCTGCGGGAGAAAAAATAACCGGCTCTTCTGGAATTGTTTTAATAAGTCTTGGCACTATCTCCAAAATACCCGAAAAAATCGAAAGAACTGTAAAAATAACCAGCAAAACTACTCCGAGAGTTTTTTTCTTGTCGTATATTTTAGAAAGTATAAAAAGGATAAATGGGACGGCAAAAAATTGGTAGTACTCGAAAATTTTATTGTTATCGAAGTCCCACGGCTGAAAGCGGAAAAGCTGTCCGATAACAAAAATGAGGAGACCAGTGAATCCGAGTAAAATGGGTAGTTCGGCTCGAGAAAAAATCTCTCGAACAAAATTCATCCGGTTTCGAAGCAAATACAAAAGCCAAGCGAGAAGAAAGGCAATAAGAATCGCACCAAAATTAAGAAAGGTGAAATGCACAAACACCCATGAAAATATCGAGCGAGGTGCGCCAGTAGGAAAATTCATTCCTCCAAATGCCGGCTCGCTCATCCAGCCAAGCCGGTATGAGATAAAAGTTGCGCTAGCACTAAAAACTGTTTTGGTTCCAACGAGATACCAGATCTGAGGTAGAGCAACAAGTCCGCCCAAAATAGCAATAAAAAGATATTTTTTGAAAAGATCGAACCTTTTGTAGAAAAGTGAGAAAAGTCCAAAAACTCCGAACACAATCGAAGCACAGACAAAGCTATGCGTATGCATAATCGGCAGAATCCCAAAAACTATCGCAGTCGCGATTATTAGCGAACGTTTTACCCGCCCCCTCTCCTGCCACATCTTTATAAGCAACAAAAGAAATAAAGAAAAACCAAAAAGTCCCGGAAGAAACGCTCTTTGATGCAAAAAGGATAACACCATCGGAGTTCCGAAGATAACACTCTGCTCTGGATAGGCATCCTGCCATATGACAGTTGTTGAAAGATTGTTGTGCGAAAGATATTCGAAAAGCGCTACTGGTCCCATTTTATCCTGATATGCTTTTTGCAAGAATCCATATCCGGCAAATCCGGTACCGAGAAAAAAGATAAAAAGTCCTAAAACTGCGTATCTCGCTTTTCCAATGCATTTTTTATAGATCTGATAGACGAGACAAGCATTCAGAAAGATAAAAATGTACGCGGGTAAAAGGAATGAGAAGACGAGCGAACCCGTAATACGCACAAGCATTCCACTTAGAAAATTGATGAAAAATGGATAGTGAAGTTTTTCTCCCAAAAATGTCGGTTCATTGAGATTTGTGAGCGAACTATAGCCAAATTTGGTCACTTGGGTGAGGTGATATGGGGTGTCGCCATAGCCGTAAAAAGTGCTATGGAGCGATCCTCCCGAATCAAAAAAGAGCACATGGGACATGAGGTAAAAATGGATGCAAAGAAAAACAACAAATGCCACAAAAACTACCCATTGCGTACGAGTGGTGTCGCCAAAAAATGAGCGAATTTTGTTAAAAAAAATCGGCATACAATTTCCTTGGTCTCTATTATAGCTTGATTTCACGGACTATTCCATTTGCCGAAAAGCTGATAGTCTAGATGCATGAAAGAATTTTCGCTATCGGTTTTCTTCCCCGCTCACAATGAAGAAGGCAACATCAAAGAGACACTTCTCGATGCTATAAAAACAATAGACTCAATTCCTGAAATCAGAAAATCAGAAGTCATTGTCATTGATGATGGAAGCACCGATAAGACAGCGGAGATTGTGCGAGAGGTCATGGTCAGAGAACCTCGCGTGCGCCTCATAAGTCATGAGAAGAATATGGGCTACGGCAGTGCGCTTCAAAGCGGTATCAAGTCATCAGCTCTCGAATATGTATTTTTCACGGACGCAGATCTCCAATTTTATATGGAAGAAATAAAGAGGCTTATACCTTTCATACCCGCATACGATGTGGTGATCGGATACCGAGAAAAGCGGATGGATCATTTTATGCGCCTAGTGAACGCGAAGGGATGGAATATCTTGAATCGAGTAATGTTTGGGCTCAAGGTCAAGGATATCGACTGCGCGTTCAAACTTTTCAGACGAATGGCGCTCGAAGATATCACAATCACCTCCCACGGAGCAATGATCAGCGCTGAAATTCTCATCAAACTAAAACAGAAAGGTTACAAAATAAAAGAAGTGGCTGTGAGCCACAGAATGCGAATGCGGGGGAAAATGAGTGGAGCAAAACCAAGCGTAATTGTAAAAGCATTTATGGAACTTATTCAGCTTTTCCGAAGCGGAGAACTAAAAGATGCGCCTAAAAAATGAAGTGTCAGTAGTTTGTCGGCTGTTGGGAGACTGGAAGTTCGTAATAGCCAGCACTATTGGATCTAAGGCTCCCGTCTAGGGATTCCGGAGTTGGCCTAACAACGCCTGAAGATACAGTATCAGAATCTTCCACTAATACCGACGTCATGCAAGACGTAACGAGAGCTGATGGCCCATTGGGTGCATTATTAACAAATATTGTAAATTTGTAATAATTTACACCAAGTCTATTCGGTGTTACCGGTATCGCATCATATTTAGTGCTTGAATAACTTGTATTTAAGCGAGAACCGTTGGTAATGTCATACCATTCGTAAATATGTCCCTTACTTAATAGACTGTCGTCTTGAATGACTGCTACAAGAGTGGACGAATTTCCAGGTTTTATGGTTGTCGGATTTGCATAGCAGGTGAGACTCCGAGGCTTTGTCGCCAGCAGATTCCTTACAGCCACAGGAGGTCTCGGGGGCGACTTGGTTCTATTTTTAAACCATTCAAAAATATCAAATCCACCTGAAGCGAGGGAATGCGTGTTTATTTTCTGGGAAAACTTCGATGCAACTATTCCCCCAAAAACAATAGCTAAGATTAATACTATCAAGACAACTTCTCTCTTCTTTATTTTGAAATATTTCATAATAATTTTATTTTTTTCTCTGGAGAACTTCTTTAACTGCGTTCTCAATTGCGACCTCGTCCATCCCATAGTGTTTAATGAGTTCCTCCATCGTTCCTGATTGGCCGAATTGGTCGTGAACACCGATAAATTCTTGCGGAGTTGGAAGCCATTTTGCCAGACATTCTGCTACTGCCGAACCCATTCCTCCGGCAATTTGATGCTCTTCAACAGTTACAATCGCACCGGTTTCTTTTGCTAAATTCAAAATTGCTTCAGTATCGAGGGGCTTGATTGTTGCGAGATTTACTACTTTGACCGAAATTCCTTTATCGGAAAGTGTGTGAGCAACCCGAAGTGCGCGGGCAACAAGGGCACCCGTTGCAATAATCCCCACTTGAGCTTTTTTCTCCGGAGCGAAGAAAACTTGCGCCTTCCCTATTTCGAACGGAGTGTCTTCGGTTGTGATGATCGGAGTTTTTTCTCGAGCAAGCCGCAAATAGACTGGCGTGCCGTTTTTTGCCGCCGCAATGGTCGCTTTTTTGGCCTCAATAGCATCGCACGGAGAAAGCACTACCATTCGGGGCATGACGCGCATCAGAGCGATATCTTCGATGGCTTGATGTGTTCCACCGTCTGGACCAACAGAAATTCCCGCATGAGAACCGACGATTTTTACCGGTCGATCATTATAGGTGATTGTGGTGCGGATCTGTTCCCAATTTCGCCCCGGAGAAAACATGGCGTATGAGCTGACAAATGGAATCTTTCCCATCGCTGCCATTCCTGATGCTACAGTCACCAAATTCTGCTCCGCTACCCCAACTTCGATAAATCGCTTTGGAAATTCCTTGGCAAAGAGATCCATCTTGGTGGATTCGGTAAGGTCAGCGCAAAGCGCAACAACTTGCTCATCCGCTTTTCCAGCAATAAGCAAACCCTCTCCGAACCCCTTGCGTATTGGAGCTTGCTCGACATCTTTATCGAATATTTTACTATTTAGTTTTGCAGTTTGGTTTAACATTTAATCAATGATGAAAACCAGTTGAAAGTAAGATAAACACGCCCAAGAAAAAAGATAAGAAATAAATCAAAAACAATCCTTTTAAAATAATCATGGATTTTTGAGCAGGTTCTAGCACAACACCTTGCAATCTCCCCCGACCTCGTAAAAACAAAAAAAGTGGAACCAAAATCAAGTCGCCAAAAGAACAAAGAATCAAGAGGAGTGCTACGATTTTTTCATAAAATACGAATGAAGACGAATCAGAAGAAAGGAGATCCACCCTAAAAAGAATGAGTAGCAAAAATGGCGCTACAATAAGCAGAGCAACTATATTTACTGCCATCAATAACCCTCGCAATCCTTTCAAAAATTGACGATTTATTGGTATTGCCATTTTTAATCTATAAAATAATAATTTTATTCATGCTCACTCTTAATTTTCCCTCCCAACGTTCGTAATTCCTTCAAAGCCATCGCAGCCTCCTCTTTATTCGGCGGTTTGCCGTGCCATTCGTATTTTCGCTCGAATTCTTTAACGCCTTTTCCGGGAATCGTGTGAGCAATGATCATCTTTGGTTTCTCAAAGATCGCTTTTGCTTGTTCCACCGCATCCACAATTTCTCGCATATCGTGCCCGTCAATTTCGATGACGTGCCAGTTGAACGCTTCGTATTTCGCCCGCACGCTTTCAAGCGGCATGATGTCCTCGGTAAAGCCGTCGATCTGGATATTGTTTCTGTCCATTATGGCGATGAGATTGTGGAGCTTTTCTTTGCCAGCCATAAGCACCGCTTCCCAGGTATTTCCTTCGTCGTGCTCGCCGTCGGATGTTAATGCATAGATAAATCGGTCGCCTGAGACACCTTTGTCCATTCTATCTGCGAGAGCCATACCAACAGCTTGCGATAACCCAGCGCCGAGCGGGCCAGAGCTTGTCTCGACAATCGGCAGATATTCCCGATGTGGATGACCTTGAAGTCGCGTTCCAAATTTGCGAAGTGTGAGGAGCTCTTTGACTGGAAAATATCCGGCATGAGCGAGTGTCGAATAGTAGACTGGGCAAATGTGACCGTTTGAGAGCACAAGCCGGTCGCGTTCTGCCCAATCCGGTTTTTTCGGATCATGTTTAAGAATATGAAAATATAAAGCGGTAAAAATATCTGCCATGCCAAGCGGCCCTGCAGTATGCCCGCTCCCCGCTTCAACAAGCATTTCAATAATACTTATGCGAATGAGGTTAGCTTGCAACTCTAACTCCTTTATTCTGCTGTCAGTTAAAGTACTCATAGAAATTTATATTACCACCTCTCGCCCCGTAGCCAGCTTTGCTGTGGTACCGGGGGAATTCGCCTGAAGCTCGAGCTCTTTTACTTTTTGGTCAGAAAGATCAGACATTTTTTGCATCGTGAGCTAATTTTTTCAGCTCTCGGATTATTTCGGCGGGATTTTCGCTATTCAAAATAACCGAACCGGCTATAAGTCTGTCTGCTCCGGCTTTTACAAGTGCCTGTGCGGTTGTTAAATTGACACCCCCGTCAACACTTATTATAACGTCCTCGTGGCTTTTTCTTAATGTTGATATCTTTTCGAGCACTCGTTCATCAAAAGACTGGCCTTGATAGCCCACTTTTCGGATTCCCATAAACTGAACAAAATCAACGCTATCTACAAATGGCTCGATTGCTTCGTTTGGAGTAGAGACGTTCAGTGCAATGCCAAGCTCTGGCGCGACAGAAAATTCACTGCTTCTGCCATACTTTTCATCAAATTTTTTTAAGATCGCACCGAAATCTTTCGTACTTTCAATGTGCACCACAATTCGCGCGGCACCTATCTGCACAAAGTCATCAATTCTTTCTTCCGGATTCTCGATCATAAGATCAAATTCAAAATCCATTTCTTCCCAGTTCGGCATTCCCTCTTTCTCTTCGAGCATCGCTTTGAAATGCATGTCTTCCTTTCCGTATGGCCAAGTAGATGATGGTACAAATTTCCCATCGCAAATATCTATTTGTGCGAGAGATGTAATTCCAGCCAATCGAGAAAGCGTCTCGGAAAGAGACACGTAGTCTTTTGCTAAAACTGCGGGAATTATTTCAGTCATGTTTGGTCGTCAATTTCCTTAATTCTACGCACATGTCGAGCGTCTCCGGAAAATGGAGTTGAGAGCCAGAGCTTCACTGCTTCTTTTGCGTCTTTCTCACTAATAAATCGTGCACCGAGGGAGAAAATATTTGCATCATTATGCTCGCGTGAAAGTTTTACAATTTCCAAATTCCCGCCGTAATATTCCGCGGCTCTGATGCCCCCGATTTTATTTGCAACAATAGCTTCGCCTTCACCAGAACCCCCAATAACAATGCCTTTTGAATCTTTTAAATCTGCGCTGACAGCCTTAGCGACAGGCAAAATATAATCAGGAAAATCATCTTTTAGATCCAGTGTCTTCGCCCCGCAATCAATCACTTCATAGCCTAATTTTTCTACAAAGGGAATAAGCGTATTTTTTAATTCAAACCCTGCATGATCGGAACCAATGTAGATTTTCATTTTTAAAAACTAAAAAATATAAGTAAAAAGAGTCAGGATTAGAAAAATAGGCATACCTATAATTACGCTTACAAGATTGTTTATTAAGCTCAACCTCATTGATTGTCCTAGAGTCAGTGTCTTTCTTCCGACAAAATAGATAAAATATGCTTCAAAAAATACTGCAAAAATTTCTGAGATTAGTATACTCATAAAACCCAGTATTGATGCTAGTAAAGGAAAGAAAAACCAGACGAAAGGTAAAGATATTATGTTTGCGAAAAGAACAATAAGGAGGATTTTTTTTGGTTTCTGCCATCTGGAAATAAGCAACCACGTGGTCAGTAACTCCAAAGCTATCGTTATAAGAAATGCCAGAGTGAATGACGATACCTGATCTCTTTCGAAAAAGAATGTTGTATCAGTAAGCTTAGCTGAGCCATCCGTGTATAATTCAGCCTTATAATCAGCATTGAAATTTGACCTTAAGATTTCATTCGTAATAAAGACCTTATTAAGACTGGGAATAAAAATAGCTAATTTGAATTCGCTAGGATAGCCGAAACTTTCCATCCCACATTTACTATTTGAGCAAAGTCTCATTGGATAATAAGGCTCCCAAGAGCACTTCCTTGCAGAGTCAAATTGTGAGATATTCAATAACTGGGGGATTGGCTTTGCAAAATATAAAATCTGATACGATTTCTCGTTGTATGACTGTTTAAAATTACCGCAAAGTAATACTTCCTCATGAAATTTCTGATCGGGAATGGCTTTCTGACCATATGTGACATAAACAGTTTGTGTTCCTGGAGGCATAGGAAACATATCCGCGTTTACAATCTTTGGTAAGAAAATACAAGCGGATAGAGCGAAAAATAAAAGAAAAATATATCTCTGCATAAAATTTACTTCCCCATCTCAAGCACATGCCAAATAAGAGAGTGCGTATACCCGACTTCATTGTGGTGCCATGCTGATATTGCCATTGCTTTAGATTAACACAAATCCCGCGTTGTTTGAATTACCTCCGCTCGCTTGTCTACAAAATTCGCAATTCTTATTGTGACCTTTGCAGACGAGCGAATATTCTTTTTTCAACGAACATTTATCTCTGCTGGAATTATTTACTTGGTCTTAGTTTTTGGCAAGAGACAAAGTGACAGCACACAATCGCAGGACACGTTCGTCAATATGTCTGGCGTCTGCGGGCGACTCCAACAAATCTTTCCAAGTTTGCAAATTCATTTCCTTTCTCATCTTCATTCTCTACTTAATTCTCTTATTAGGTTTATCATTTCTGAAGCGAGGTTTATCACTTTTGAAGGGAGGTTCGGCGGAAATGATAAAGCTGTGGATTAGCAAATCTGTTGAACCTGTGGATTTCTTGAGGATTAGCACACACGTCTCCCTTTACGGCATAATTGATTTATCCACTTGATTGAAAACACAGAAAGAACTATGATTCAAATATGTTATTCTGGTTAGTAGGCAGAAAAGGAAAGAGTATAATTGCATTTACCTTCATTCTGTTATTTTTTCTTGGTCTTCTTTGGCTTGTAATAAGTAGTCCAGATACCCCCGCGCAAATCTGGTGGTTTCTTGTCGCGTTGTTATGTATTTTAGTCTGGATTTGGATTCGTGGTATACGGGTTTATGTATGGATAAAGAAGGAAAAGGTTTGACTTTCTATCCACTTTTTTGATATGGTATCTGCCCGTACCGAAGGGTATAATAAAAACACATTACATCCCGCTAAAGATGTAATGCGTTGAAAGCTTAAGCTTTCACTGACGTTTGAATGAAAACGCTCTTAACCTTAATAGGTGGGGGCGTTTTCTGTTTCTTCCCCAGTGGCCAGCAAATTCTCTGGCCTCGGGCATCAATACAGCACTCAAGTGCTATACATCCGCCGACAATGAAAGTTTTCATTGTTATTTTTTTGAGCTTTATTTTGGAGCTTGCTGAATTAGCTAGAGCTATTTAAATCCACCCAAAATAAAAAACTCTTATCCTGAATCGGAGTATCAAGGAACACTCATTTCGTAGAAAGAATGCGCCTCAACTTGTAGGAGTATAAGGTTTTATCCTGATACCCCGATTCAAAACGAGAGTTTTTACTTTTACAATATCGGTTTTTCTCTTACTAATGACTGTTCACCATAACACTCCTACAAGGAGAATTATACCGCATTACCTATTTTCATTGCAACAGTATTTGTGATAGGATACTCGTTACGAAACAATCTTCGGGAAATATCAAGATTCTCTCTACTATCAAGCGTGTAATATCATTCCGAGTGAAAAGGAAAGACGCATTTCTCCGGATTCTGTCCCGGAACAGTGTGTCTTGATTTAAGCCGATAAACCCGAGGCTTACTCCTTTGTCTTTTGTGTTTCGTCAACCAGTTCAATCTCCCCCTTCACTTTTCGAAATTTTATCGCAAACGAATCGAAAAATCCTTTCTGACCAAAGACACCATACCCCAACCGTGACAGTGTCGGCATGAAGGCCACTTCCAGATCATATTTCCAGCCGCCGACATTGATGCTGACCGGATGTATCCAGTAGTCCTGCTGTTCGCCTTGCGTAATGCCTCCAACAGTTCCTTTTCTTCCAGTTGTAATATCTTCGATTCCAATCAATTCGGCGATTTCTGCGTGAAAGATACAAATATCAGCGCCAGAATCTATAAGCGCAAAGTAGTTGATTGCTTGCCCTCCGTTATGACTTACCTCTACCTGAATAATCGGGCGAACGTGTCCCGTCGCCAACTTCTTGTACGAGAATTTCATTTTAGAGCAGGTACTAGAGAGCACCGACAAACGCGGTCAGTTTGTCCGGTACGCGAGTAAGGAGCGGGTGAGAATAGCCCTTTTTGAGAGCAGCTTGGAATGCCTCTTTTGCGGTCTTGCCGCTGGCGACGACAGAGGTCTCGTCATCCTTGAGAGCTACCCACATTCCCTTATATTTCTCAATCAAATGTGTCCAGTTGATTATCATAGTATTTATTATATTACCACACTTTATAATTATTACAACGTATGAGATCACGTTCTGTGACATCAAATTGTAATTACAAACAAGCGGAGCTCCTTATTTCCAATGCAAAGCCTGACAACAAGTTCGACTCCTGTTGATAAGCTTTGCATCGCCTTCACATCCTGCACGAATTTCTATTGTCCCATCTCCAAAACATGCCAGATTAAAGAATGGGTATACCACAACTTCACCACGGATAGTTTCGCGGCTATTCTTGCCGAGGCCCGCAAATACCGGCTCTGTTTGACGCTCAGTCACCAGTACATGGACCAGCTTACCAATGAAGTCCGCACGGCGATTCTTGGCAATGTCGGCAGCATCATTTCTTTCCGGGTTGGAAGCACTGACGCCGAGATTTTGGAAAAAGAATTCGGCAACGCGTTCCGCTCAACTCAGTTTATGGATTTGAACAACTATGACACGTACATGAAGATCCTTGACGGCGGAGTTCACGGCGAGCCATTTCTCGCCACGACCTATCCCCCGTCCGGCACGCGCTACGGCAAAAAGGAAAACATGATTCGGCGTTCGCGGGAGCGCTACGCCATGCCACGGGCAGTGATTGAAGATAAAATCGAGCGCTGGAGCAAAAATGGTATGAAGTAACCGGCGAGAAGATAGCCATGCTGTTTTTGCTTGTATAATTCCTCCGCCATGACTGAAGCATCTTCGCGCAGGCCGCGTTTCGAGCGATCCCATGAAGCGCCCGCCTTTCATATTACGGAGCGAGACATGGAAATTATCAAGCAGGTCTACAAGCACCGCTTTCTACGCTCCGACCAAATCGCCGCGCTTTGCGGCGGCAGTCCGCGGAACATTTTGCGCCGCCTTCAGCTTCTCTATCACGCCCGCTTCCTTGACCGCCCGCGCGCGCAGATCGACTACTATAGGCAGAACGGCAATCAGACAATGGTCTACGCTCTTGGAAACCGTGGCGCGGATGTTCTGTCCGCGCGCTTCTCAATCCCCCGCCGCAAGATCGACTGGCAGGCCAAAAACCACTCGGCGAAGCGGCCTTTCTTGCAGCATACGCTCCTGGTTGCCGAAGTAATGCTGAAATTGGAAACGGGAAGCAAGCGCGCCAATGTACGGATCATCGACAGTGAAGAAATTCTTGCCCAATGTCCCGAAGAAACAAAACATAGGCACAACCCGTTCAAATGGAATGTGCGGTGCAGTTACAACGGCGTTCCGCTGTCGCTTGGCGTCCACCCGGACAAGGTTTTCGGACTTCACTTTCAGGACCAAAACAACCCTGCATATTTCTTTTTGGAAGCCGACCGGGCCACGATGCCCGTCGCGCGCGAAGGCTTTGAACGAACTTCCCTCTTTCGCAAAATGCTTGCGTATCAGGAATCGTGGAAACAAGGGCTGCACGAACGCCACTTCAACATCAGGCGCTTTTGCGTCTTGATCGTGACTACAAGCCAGGCGCGCATCAAGACCTTGCTCGAAGCGAACCGGCAATTCAGCCAGGGCAAAGGCTCACGGCTTTTCCTCTTTGCCGATACATCGTTTCTAAATTCGGAGAATACTTTGACCGCCCCACTGCTCAATGGCGCATCGGAAAGCACCACGCTCCTGGACATTATTCAATAGTTGTTGTGCATTGCGTGCCAACATTGACATTAAAAACGATTTCAATGTTACCCTTTTTTCAGTTCAGTTCATTTGACAATTCAGTTTCGGCAAAAGGCGCGTGACAACCGCCGCATTCAAAGGAGGGATTGCATGAAGTCACGCAAGGAAAGAGAGGAGCATGAGCGCGCCAAGCGGCTCATTACCCTGGCCCGCTATCGCTGCGCATTGCTGCGCATTCGCATGATAAAGAGCGCGCTTGAACGAAATGGATATGCTGAAAACAACGTTCCCGCGCTCGCCAAGCAGTTGCTCTTCTATTCCGCTCCAAGCTGGTTTGCACAGAGCGAACGGAGTGCAATCGAAAATACAGTCGCTCTGGCCCGAAAGTGCATTGCAGCGGCGTTTTCCAACGCAGACGTGCAGCGGGCAATCGAACGGCGGTTAATGACTGTCACGGAAATCTACAGGCATACTCCAATCGCATTGGAATTTGAGCACGCGGCTTCTGTCTCTGACCTGGGAACCTGCGTGTCATGCAGTGGAACGAAGAATTCGTTCGGGCGCTGTATTGGTTTGAGTCCGCTTGATGTTGAGACGCCATGCGATCACGAGCGCATCCTCTACCTGTATCGTCGTACCAGTCCATATAACCGGCGCGTGGAACAACGCGCGTACCTTAAAGAGAAACTGAAGAAGCATCGGACGCTTGTGGCGCTCGCTATGCGCAACAGCAAGAGCGAGTTCATCCGGGACCACGGCGCCACGGCAGAAATCATCGAGCGCACCTTCAGAATGCCGTTAGGTCAGTTCTGGCGAGTTGCACGCGGCAAGGAGTTCATAGAATTTCCTAATTGGCCCGTGCAGCTCTTACTTCCATTCGAATAGCCCACAACAGAAAGGAGAACAGTCATGCCAAAAGGCAAGGGAGAGTTTGTCGATTTCAAGCAGGTCAAGCAGTCCGTGACGATCCTGCAGATTTTGGATCATTACGGCATCACGGCGAGCCTCAAGCGAACCGGCGATACGTTGAACGGCCCGTGTCCGCTGCATGGCGGACACAACCCGACGCAGTTTCGAGTGAGCGTAGCGAAGAACTGCTACAACTGTTTCGGGGAATGCCAAGCAGGCGGCAACATTCTGGATTTCGTGGCAAAGAAAGAGAACGTGAACATCCGTAATGCCGCGCTCTTGATTCAGAAGTGGTTTTCGGTCGATTCATCCAAGGGGAAAAAGCCCGCGGAGAATACGCCGAAGGCACCGGCCACGTCAGAACCACAGAAGCCAGCATGCCCGCCGGTCGAAAAGCCGGAGCCAACAAGTCCGCCAGCGGAGACACCAAAGCAGCAGGAAGAATCCGACGCGCCCAACAAGCCGCTCGGATTTGCATTGAAGAATCTCAACACGGCGCATCCGTATTTGCAAGAACGCGGACTCACGAAAGAGACCGTTGAAACGTTTGGCCTCGGCTTCTGTGAGAAAGGCACCATGACCGGGCGGATCGTCATTCCGATTCACAATATCGGTGGCGAGCTTGTCGGTTATGCCGGACGCTTTCCTGGCACGCCGTCGGACGACACACCGAAGTACAAGCTCCCCAAAGGATTCAGGAAGAACGTGGAAGTCTTCAATCTGCACCGCGCAGCCAAGGCGGAACCGGGTGCGCCGCTGGTCGTGGTCGAAGGATATTTCGGATGCTTCACAGTATGGCAAGCCGGCATTCACAGAGTAGTAGCCATCACCGGCTGGTTTCTTTCGGACGTGCAAGCCGCTTTGATTGCCCAGGTGGTTGGCAAGAATGGCAGAGTTATCTTCATGCTCGACGCCGGCAAAGTCGGGCAAGCCGGCCAGGAGCAGGCGCTCGTTAAGCTGGCATCGAAGGTTTTTGTCCAGACGGTCGCCTTAAAGCCGGAACGGCCGCAGCCCGACCAGCTTTCCCCCACCGAAATTCTTGAACTCTTGCAGTGAGCGGCATCACATCGAAAGGAGGTCGCATGCCAGTAGCCAAACAACATCGTGCGGCTTCCCAGCCGGAGCCGCTTGAACTCGGACAAGTCGTCATCACCGCCGCCGCAAACGCCGTGCTGTCACCGGAAGAAGTCCTGCGTGCCATCAGCCGCCATGCTTATGGAGACTGGGGCGATCTGGATGCTGAGGACCGCAGCGCCAACAAACGGGCGCTCGTAAACGGCGAGCGGATCGTCTCGATTTACCATTCGATGAAGCGCACGAAGTTCTATGTCATCACCGAGTGGAACCGCATGTATACGACGGTGCTCCTGCCTGAGGATTATTGACTCAGTTCTTTTCTATTGCAGTTCAATGACCCCGCCGGGGTCATTTTCTTCCCAACACACTTAACACCCAATAGAAAGGAGGTGTCCGTGAAATACTACGGACGGGCGGAAGAGACCGCCCAAAAGATACTGGACGCATTCATGCGGGGCGATGTCGCCAAAGCCATCGCTCCCATCTTCGTGCGCCGGAAAGACTGTGTGCCCTGCCGCTCATGGTCGTGGGGCAATCAGTTGCTCTGCGCCCTCAACAATACGAACGATGCTCGCGGCATGAGGCAGTGGAACGCGGTTGAACGCACGGTGAAGAAAGGCGCAAAATCGTTCGATATCCTCGTGCCCATGACCAAAGCCGTCAAGGTCAAGGATGAAGAAACCGGCGAGGAAAAGGAAGTGCCGGTTCTCTTCGGTGTGAGAACCGCGCCAGTGTTCGCCATCGAAGTCACGGAGGGGGCGGCAATCCCGCCCGCAGACCCCGAAGTGTTACAGTGGATCAATTCTCTGCCGCTCCTCGACGTAGCCCGCGCATGGGGTTTGAATGTGGAAGCGTTTAATGGGAAGGAGGGCGGGGCGCTGGGCAAGTACGTTCGCGGCCAGCAGATCGCCCTTGGGGTGAAAAATCTATCCACATGGGCGCATGAGCTCATTCATGCCGCCGATGACCGCCTCGGCCACCTTATCGAACGCGGCCAGCACTGGCGCTCGGAGACCGTTGCCGAATTGGGCGGCGCGGTCCTGCTTGAAGCTTTGGGCTTCGAGCAGGAATCCGACCGCGGAGGCTGCTTCAAATATATTGAGCGCTATGCCGAAGCAGCGGACATCGCGCCGATGCAGGCGTGCCTGGACGTGTTGAAGCGAACGTGCGATGCCGTCAACTTGCTTTTGGCGGAGGCCGGGAAACTCACGTTGTCGCAACCCGCCAAACTGGAAACCATCAACACCCCCGGTCAGTCTCAGCCTTCGGCACAAGAAAAATAGCAACCGTTCACTGGTATTTTTGTTCTTTCACAAGCCCTTCTTTGAAAAAGAAGGGCTTTATCTTTTATCGCGCCGCCACAGCTTGCGGACGAGCAATCCGCCAAGACAAAGCAGCTATGTGTGAGGGAATTTAGCGTGTGATGCGCAAGCGGGAACCGCCTGATATTCGCAGGGAGGCATTCCAAATCTTCAGCCGCGCCGCATGATTGATGATTGCGCCGAAATTCCAGTTTGTGGTATTGCCGCCATCGCTGTTTGTCCCGTTGGCGGCATTCACCTCGGCAAAACCGCCCGCATTTGAATACGAAACTGAAACATACGAAACAGCTTGAGCGGCGGCGGCATCAAGGTGAAGCTGCCACTCGGAAGCGGGAGTCAACGGAGCGAGCGTGAGCAGGTGGCCGGCAGAGCCGCTCAGGGCCAGCGAGCCGTTTGCCGCGATTGACTGAGCCGCGCCGCTTTGAAAAGAGACGGTCCGGCCGCCGCCAGTGATCGCCAATCCGTAAAAAGTGTTGGCCCCGCTCATTGTCTGCGCGCCCGCTCCATTAAGGGTGACCATACTCGTTCCGGCAGAAAATGTTCCCGAGTTGCTCCAGTTGCCAGCTACGTTCATCATAGAGCTATTAGCCGAGACGGTTCCGGCGGAAATCGTAAAATCGCCGCCGAGAGTGACAGTGTTCGAGATTGAAAAAGCGCCTGTTCCGATCTTGGCCAGAGAACCTGCGCCGGAGAGCACGCCCGCGTACGCCGCCGGGCTGGTGTTGTCGCCGCCAACCGTGAGGGTCGCGGATCCGAGCGTCACGTTACCGCCCGTTCCGCCGCCGCCGGTCAAAGACCCAATCTGCGTATTGAAGTCCGCAAGGTCCAAAACGGCGCTCGCGGCATTTGCCAGGGTCACGGCTGAATTATTGCCAAACGCGCCGCTGACGTTTGCCACCGAAGCCACGCCCGCCCGAAGCACTCCGGCATTCACGTTCGTCGCGCCCGCGTACGTATTTTGACCGGCAAAAATCTCCGTGCCTGCGCCGGATTTAACCACCGATTGCAAGCTGTTTATGCCGGTCTTGTCGACTACGGTGGTGACACCAATAACGCCGCTCCAGGTGAAACTGGAAGCAGAGGGATTGAGCGCCAGCACAGCGGGATTTACCTGGTTCGTGCCGCCGACTTTAGCCGTCGAGTCACCGATGAGACCCGCGAGAGTCTGGGTCCTTGTGCCGGAAGCCTGACCGCAAATATTGAACGCCCCATTATTGATAATAGTAAGGACTGTGCTCGCAGGCAGGCGATTGTCGCCCGCCGACCCGGAATTGAAATAGGTCAGAGTAGCGTTATCAATGGTAGTGTTGCCATTGTAGGTGGAAGCGCCATTAAACTTAAAGAGGTACGGATTGGATCCGTTATTCGTGCCAGCGCCGCCCTGGATGGCCAGGTTACCGCCGCTTGTGCCGGCGATAATGCCCGAGTAAACGAATGAGGGAGTGTCCGTCAGCGCGTTGAAAGAGCCGCTCGCTACCGTGTACGTGATTTTGAGGGTTCCGCCCAGGCTGCCGAGCGTGATGCCGCGGTTGGTGGCGAGCGTGGCAGTTTGGCCGGTCGTGCCGCCCGTGAATTGAAGAGTGCCGCCGTTAAGCGTGATGCTGTCTGGAGTGACAGAACCAGGGGTTGCGCCGAGATTGCCATTGTTGGTAACGCTCAGGGCGCCGCCGGTAATGCTGGTTTTGCCCGTGAAGGTATTGGCGGCGGAGAGGGTGAGCGTGCCCGCGCCGGATTTGGTAAGACCGCCCGCGCCGCTCATGACTCCGGCAATGCTCACGCTCTGGCCGTTGGTGTCAATGAGGCCGGTGCTGGTCAGCGTCAGTGTCCGGGTGCCCGGTGAAGTAATGGCGCCGGAGGCTTGCAAGGCGCCGCCGCTGAAGATGAGCGTGTTGGCCGCGCCGCCGCTGCCGAGCGCCGAGGTGGAATTTGCGTTCAATGTTCCCGCGGCAATGGTCGTCGCGCCGGCATAGGTATTTATCCCCGTCAGCGTCAACGTTCCGGCGCCAATCTTGGTCAGGCCGCCCGCGCCGGAGAGCACGCCCGCGTACGCCGCCGGACTGGTGTTGTCTCCGCCAACCGTCAGCGTCGCGGATCCGAGCGTCACGTTGCCGCCCGCCGCTCCGCCGCCGGTGAGAGAGCCGATCTGTGTATTGAAGCCGGTGATATTCAAGGCGGCGCCCGCAACGTTCGCCATCGTCACAGTAGAGTTTTTGCCAAATGCGCCGCTGACGTTTGCCACCGAGGCCACGCCCGCTTGAAGCGTGCCGGCGCTGACCGTTGTCGGGCCGGTGTACGTGTTGGCGCCGCTGAGTGTCAAACTTGAGCTGGCGCTGTTTTGAACCACTCCAGTGACGTTGACGCCAACAACCGCGCTGATGGTGGCGCCGCCGCTGCCGGCGCCGGAGTTGGTGACCGCGCCGGTGTTGTTGACGCTATTTGTCGAGAGCGTGACAGCGTTGGCCGTGCCGGTATTGTTCTTGATAATGAGGTTGCCCGTGCCGTTCACGCCGCCGGAGACGGTCAATAGAGATCCGTTACTGCTGGTGTTGGTCAAGGTAGTGCCGCCGCTATTGACGGTGAGCGCCGTCGTGCTGATGGTGAGAGACGCCGTGCCGTTTTGAATAATGTCCGTGACGTTGGCGCCGACACCGCCGCTCACCGTCACCGCGCCGGCGCCAGATTGCGTGATCGTGCCCGTGTTGTTGACGCTGCCGGTTTGAATAGTGATCGAGTTGAACGAGGAATTGAATGCAAGATTTCCGGCGCCCGTGAAGCCGCCGCTCATGCTGAGCGCATTGCCGCCGGGATTGAGGACGAGGTTATGCGAGTTGAGCGTGACCGCGCCGCTGAAAGTGCTATTGCCGCCGACACCGTTTCTGATGATGGTGGCGGCGCCCGTGTTGCCGGAGGCCACGGAGATCGGATTGGCAAATGGACCGGCGCCGCCGCTCAGCGTGGCGTTGGCGCTGCCGCTGGAATCACCGAGGGTGATGGCGCCGGTTCCAGAGCCGCCAAAGGCATTCACGCTCCCCGTGCCCTCGAGTGTGCCCGACTTCACGGTCAAGCC
This sequence comes from Candidatus Paceibacterota bacterium, assembly GCA_028714635.1. Taxonomy (NCBI): domain Bacteria; kingdom Bacillati; phylum Minisyncoccota; species Minisyncoccota bacterium. The sequence continues at coordinate 64,035 of JAQTLZ010000001.1, read as the reverse complement.
GCCGGTAAAGGAGTTGTTGCCGGATAGCGTGAGCGTTCCGCCACCGCTCTTGGCAAGGCCGGCGGAGCCGGCAATGCTTGAATTGATGGTGGCGGCGCCGGAGCTTACGGCGATTGAGGGGCCATCGAGAGTCAGCGTGCCGCTGTTTAATGTGTATCCAGTCTTGTTGAACGTTATGGAATTGGGATGATTCGGCGCAGATACGGTTACAGTACCGGCGCTTCCTTCAAATACGGCATCGTCGCCGGTATTGAAAGTTGCGGCGTTGTAAGGACCGCCCGGACTGGTGCCCCAGTTGGTATTGGCGGCGTTCCATGTGCCGGTGCCGGACCAGTATTTGGTGGCGGCAAAAGCCAGCCGCGGGCTGAAAAGAAAGATGAAAGAAACAAGAGATAGTGTGAGCAGTAGTTTTTTCATGGGTTGTTTTTAAGAAGCGATAATCGCTCTGGGCATGACGATGGCAAAAGAAACGGATTATGGCGTTGCGGGAGGTTCATCCGAAGTTGGAGCGCTGTCTTGCGCGGGAGTTGGTGTCGCGGCCGGTTCATCGGGTGGCGGCGCCACTTCAGGCGAAGGAGTTGTCGTGGCTTCCGGCGCGGGCGATGAAGTTATTTCAGGACTTGGTTCGGGACTCGTTGGAGAAGGAGTCGGGCTTGGAGAAATATCTGAAGCAGGTGAAGCGGAGGGCGTCGGCGAAGAAGTTGCGGAAGGAGCCGGGGAAGCATCTGGCGTGGAGGTTGCCTCCGGAGAAACAGCCGGTGCCGGCGCTTCCGCTCCCACACCAGAAGAAGGAGCCGGGGATGGAGATGGAGTTGGGGTTTGGGCTTCAACCAGCGGTGTCGCAAGGACAGGCGTTGAGGTTGCCGCCGTACAAAGTCCTTTCTCTTTGTTCCAGTCGCCGTTGCGGATTTTTACGCAATAGGTTTCGCCCGTGGCCTCGTCTTTGAGTTGCAGCCCGCCGTCAATCGAAACATTCCCGCCGGCCTGAACATTCCCGCCAACCTCAAGATCATTTTTAATATGAGCATTATACGTATCCACGCTTTCGAACACTCCGGTGAGCGCGGTAATCTTTTCGACCACAAGATTTTTGAAATAAGTGACCGTGTCGGTTAGCGCAACGCCGAGAGATCTAAAAGCAGCCGCGACAGGTTGAGCGAGTGTCGAGAATAGCGAGGAAACCGTCTCAGCGCCCGGCGAAGAAATTGACGGAGAAGCAGCCTCACGGCTTTGGACAAAGACCACGACAGTGCCATTCGGCGAAGAAAGCGCGCTCAGGGCAATGCCGACCGACTCTTCCGCCAGAGCGGCCTTTTTGCCGACGCCGGGGACGGACGAGAGCGCGATCCTGTCCCCGACGGCGATAGCGCCGCCTTCGAGATTGACCTTAACGGGCACGCGGCCGGAGAGCGCGATAGGCTTGCTCTTTGCCGAATCTCCCAGGGTAAGACCGGGAGCTGTCGAGACAATTCCGAGAAGCGGCGTCATCGTTGATTGTTCCGCCCGCAAGATAAATCCGGGGTTTGCGGGATCGAGAGAAACGATTTCCCCGGCGGAAAGCGTCTCGTCGGCCGTCGGATAATTTTCCGCAAGGTCAAAAGCGCTCTGGACGATGAGTCCCTGGGCCACGATCTTGCCGGAGACTTCCGAAGGGCAGGCGTTGCCTGCCGTAACACATACTCCGCCCTGCACCGTGAGCGTTTGAGTGGGGGCGACCGTCCCAATCCCGACCAATCCGCCTTTCAAAACCGCAAGGGCGACATTGCTCGTGAGTGTTGTTGACGACGCAATCCTGAATGACTTGTCCGCCGATAAATAGCCGATGGTCCAGGCGTTCCCATCAATGCCGAATTGAACCGGGGCATCGCCTTCCACCTGGCTTCCGAGCGTAACATCGTTGAAGGTTGAAGGGGTTGTGCTTGAGGTGGCGGCAAATATTCCGGCAGATAATTTCCCGCTGTTTGCGCCAGAACCGGAAATGGTCAAGCCTCCGCCTGAATCAACAGTGAGTGATGAATAGTCGCTCGTATCGTAGCGCAGGCGAAGCTGTTCGGTGGCGCCTAGAATATCAAGCTTGGCGGAGGGAGACGCAATGCCGATCCCGGCGTTGCCGGTGTTGAAATAAATATCCGGGCCATTGGTGATCCATTGTGACGAGATAATACCGAGCGTCGAGGTCGCCATCCATGTCGGCACTCCGCCCGAAACCGAAAGAACGTCACCGGCATTTCCGATTATCCGATTTGCAAGCGTATTCGACCCTGAAGCATAGATGAGATCGCCGGTTGCGTAGGAGGTGAGGCCCGTGCCGCCATAGGTCGGGCCGATTGCCGAACCGTTCCACACGCCGCTTGTGAGCGTGCCAAGCGAGGTGATGTTGCCCTGCACGGCAGCGGGAAGGGTTGAAGAAATTGAGGGTACACCGCCAGAGGACGTGATGAGCACGCCGTTGTTGCCGGTGGCGATGGAGGAAAGCGCATCGGCGGCGGTGGTATAAAGAAGGGTGTTGGCGCCGCCGAAGGTGGTGGTTCCGGTGCCGCCTTTGTTGACCGCCAATGTGCCGGTCACGTTCGAGCCGCTCAAATTGATTGCGCTCGCCGTAATCTGCTGGCCGGAAAGCGAAAGATAATTTTCTCCTGTCAGAGTGACATTTCCCGTGTTCGTGCCAGAGAGGTTTGACGCTACGAGCGCGTTGGTGACGGTAGTAGTGGCGCTATTTGTTGGAGTGATAGAAAACGCGCCGTCAGAGCCGACCGTGAAGGAAGCATAGTCGGACGCGTCGTAGCCGAGGCGGAGCTGTTCGGTGGTGCCGAGGATGTGGAGCTTCGTCGCTGGAGTAGTGGTGCCGACGCCGACGTTGCCGTTCATGAATGCAAACTTGCTTGCATCGAATTCCATTGCGCCAAATAAACTGCCCCCTGCAGTTGCGGCGGTTAAGACAGAAGATGTATTGCCACTGGTTGCTCCAAAACTAATTGATAAGTCACTTCCCGTAGAACCGCTGACAAAATCATTTGTGGTGAAAATAGAATTGGATGAATTTCCGAAAGAGGACAGAACATGAAATCTCGATCCCGGAACCGAAGTGCCGATGCCGATGTTTCCCGAAGTCTGCTGCACCACAAACTGATTGCCGCCGATGGTGAAGCCTCCGGTCGAGAACGTGGAGGTGGCAGTAGCGCCGGTCACCGTGAGTTGATTGAGGCCGGTGAGATTTTGGGAGTTGCCGGTGACTGTTCCGCCGAGGGTGAAGGCAGGGAGCGTCGTGCGCCATGATGGTGTGCCGGAACCATTGGTAACAAAAATGCTGTTGTTCGCTGTGGTTGATGTTCCCGTCCCGCCATTTGCCGTTCCCAGAACCCCGCCAAGCGTCAGTGTGCCTGAAGTGGTAATAGGACCACCAGAGAAAGTGAGTCCTGTTGTACCGCCGGAAGCATCTACAGAACTCACCGTCCCGCTCGAGCCTCCAAGTCCGAGAGTTGAGGTCGCCACCCACTGCACCTGCGAACCGGTAGAGGAAAGGACATAGCCGGAAGTTCCCAGTGAAGAAGCACTGTCATACAAGCCTCCAGTGAAAGAGAGGTTGCCGTGGATATAGGTATCGAGAGGGTTTGAGTCTGTTCCCAACTGTGCCTGATTGCTCGAAGATGCGGTGGCGCCAATTCCAAACAAAGCCAGGTTGTTGTAGGTGTTGAAACTTCCCGCTCCGTTGCCTATGGCAACGATGTCATTGCCGGTGTTGCTGTTAAGAGCTCCATTTCCGAAAGCATTGACATTGTTTCCAGAATTACCTATGCCCGCCAGATTTCCCATGAAGTTAGAATTGGTACCGGTGTTTGAGAATCCAGCAGACTGTCCGAAAGCGTTTACATCTGTCCCTGTGTTGGAAAGGCCTGCCCCACTTCCAAAAGCGTTCAAATTGTTTGCTGTGTTTCCGTTTGCCGCAGCAGAACCGAAAGCATTGACGTTTCCTCCGGAGTTTCCTTGACCTGCTCCGCTTCCCAAAGCATTGAGAGAGGTGCCAGAGTTGCCTTGACCTGCAGAAGAACCAAAGGCGTTGACGTCGCCGGAAGTATTGCCGTTCCCGGCGTTGTTTCCCAAAGCGTTTACATTCGCCCCGATGTTTTGGTATGCGGCATTTCCTCCGAAAGCGTTGACATCGTTGCCGATGTTGCTTTGGGCGGCCAATGGTCCGAGTGCATTGACATCAGTTCCGGTATTTCCAACCAACGTATTCGCAGAATCCCCGATTCCATAGACATTATTCGGAACATTGATGAAAAGACCGGGGATCGTTAAGTGATTTCCTGATGTGCCGTCTCCGGTGAGAGGGCTGTCAGCGAAAATGGGACCACCGCTAAATCCGAGGGAAGAAGTGGCCACCAAATCATACCCTCCCGAATTGTTGCCGAGGAGAACCTGACCGAATGACGGAGCGGTGGAAGTTCCCGTGCCTCCGCTTCCCACACCAAGAATGCCTGAAAGCGTCAACGTGCCGGATGTAGTGATCGGGCCGCCGCTGAAGGAAAGGCCGGTCGCGCCGCCGGAGGCGTCAACGGAGGTGACGGAGCCGGCACCGCCTGTAGCATTGAGCGTATTCCCGCTCCATGAAAGGCCAGTACCCGCGCTGATACGGGTGGACGGCGTGTCTAAGAAGCTGTTCCAGTTCGTGGTCGAAGCGGTAAGCGGAATGGCATAGCCAGAGGTAACGGAAAGCACTTGTCCGGAAAGAGAAAGACCCGTTACGTCACTCAAGGTGAGGTCTCCGGTGTTGACGCCGGAAAGATTAGCGGCGGAGAGCGTGCCAGACGTTGTGAGATTGTTTGCGCCCAAATTGACATTCCCCGTGGCGCCCGTGTACGGAACATACCCGCTCAAAGAAGAATTGGTGATGAAGCCGGCATCGTTTGTGAATGTTGAAATGGGAAGCCCCGTGACGTACGTGGAAACATTTGCGGCGGTTTGATAACCGATGTCGTTGGTGAAGCCGGAAATATTCGCGGTGGTCGATGCCTTCGCGTCCAGCGCGGACTGCAAATCAGTTTGGTTGGAAAGCGTGCCCGTAATGCTTCCCCAGGGGGAAATTGTGCTCACCGTGCAATTCGGTTCCCCAGGAGCACACGCGGGATCAAGTGTCTCTCCCGGCGCGTACGGTGAATCCGGCGGGACGGCGAGAACGGACCCGGCAGCAAGGAAAATTGCCAACAGCAAAAGAGCTGACATCCCAATGGAAAACTGACTCAGGCCCTTTCTCGTCATTGATTTCAATTAAATTTACAACGCCTCAAGTATAACAGAAATTCTTGAATAGAGGTGTGCATAAGCGCTGCTTTTTAACAGATTTCTGCCCTTGATAATACTATACTGGTGTATTGTAATATCGTTCATGCTTGACCCGCGCCACAAAAAGAAACTGCTCCAACGCATCAGCCGGATCCGGGGACAGCTTAACGGCGTGGAAAACATGCTTGCGCAAGACCGGCACACGTTCAAAATTCTCCAGAACGCGGCGGCTTGCCGTGGCGCGCTCAACGGTCTCATGGCGGAGATCATCGAAGCTCACATTCATCAACTTTCCGATACTGGTTCGCAGAAACAGAAAGAGTCCGCCTCGGAGTTGATTGACATCGTGCATGCGTACCTCAAATGAGCCGCGCCATTTTCGCATGAGCGTTTAACAGAAAGTGTTCTCCCGTTCCAATCGCGCAGCGGTTAGAATGTGCGGTTCGGGTGGACGAAGGAATGAATCAATGAAAGAAGTTGGTTCGAAGTCTGTACAGTCGCCCCGACCAATCTTCAAAACGAGATCTTCGGCGAGCGCGTCGAAGGGCTTTCTCTTTTGCAGTTCAAGAGTTGTAGTGCCAAGGAGCCGGTTCGAACTCACGCAGAGCAGGATTTCACGCCGGACTGAATAGTTCGAACCGCGCCAGCGCTCGGCCAAATTCTGGCTGAAGTCGAACACTGACAGGGCGCGCTCCGCCGCTTCGGGATCGTACGCATCCGCCTTTTCCAGAGCGCTTTGAGTCTCCACGGCTTGCGCTTTCAACTCGGTGGATTTGCGGTTGAAAACTGCCTCGTCAATGGCTCCAGCCAGATAGCCATTCAACAACCGGTCCTGCATGTTCACCAATTCAGTTGTGCGCTTGCCCAACATTTGCTTTTGGCGGCGCTGGTTTTCATCCACGTTCGCAAATCCGGCCCGCAAGGCTGTTCGGAACCACTCCGCCGATTCCGGCGTGGGCAGCTTCAGAGCAAGGAACTCGTGCAAGAGCGCTTCTTCAACAGCCTCTTCGCGCCAGCGGACTTTGGGATGTTCCGGCGCCTGGTTGTTATTGCCGCATTTGTAGTACGTGTGGACATTGACGCCGCCGCATCTCAGCTTGCGCCGGATGAACTCTCCGGTGATGGCGTGGCCGCAATGCGCGCAGCGCAGGATGCCGCCGGAGAGCATGATTTCGGGATTGCCCGTGCGCCGGTTCTTGCCGTGGAGCAACTGCTGACAGGCTTCAAAGACGCTGCGGTCAATCAGCGCGCGGTACTTGCCGGGGAAAGCCTGGCCGCGGCGGATAATCTGGCCCATGTAGAATCGGTTGTTGAGAATCTTTGAGAGCGCCGAGGACGTAAAGCGCGGCTGGCTTGGACGGTAGATGATGCCCTCCCGCTCAAGCTGGTCACCGAGACTTTTGAATGTCCAGTTGCCAGACGAGTACAACTCGAAAATGCGCGCCACTGCTATGGATTCGACGGGATGCGGAACCACCGGCTCGTTGCGGTTCTCCACGTTCTGGTATCCGAACGGCGCAAGTCCCGTGGGCCAGCCCTGCCGGACTTTTTCATCCATGCCCTTCAAGACTTCGTTGCGCAGGTTGTCGGAGTAATACTGAGCCACGGCGGCCATGACGTTAAACGACAGCGCGCCCGCGGCTCCCGGCCCAAACTGGTTTTCGACGAAGGCCAGATGCACGCCGCAGGTGTCTTCAAGTTCTTGCAAGCGCACCGCGTCGCGCATATTGCGGCAGACACGATCCAGTTTGTGGCTCAGAATTGCTTTGATGCCATCACGTTTGGCGTTGGCTTTCACCCATTGAAACATCTCGTTGAAAGCCACCCGCTCGGCACCACGCCGGGCCGATTCCGCGACCACGAACTCCTTGAGAACCGTCCAGCCGTTCTTTGTCGCACGTTCACGCGCGGCGCGAAGCTGCGCGTCAAGGGAGTATCCTTCGCGCTGCTCGCGGGACGAGACCCGCGCCCAGACAATCACGTTCATCGCATATCTCCTTTTTGTCCTGACTTCATAAGCACTTCGGCCAGACGCTTGACGTTGAGCAGGATTTCCACGCCATCGTCTTCGGTCATTGTTTGGCCGTAGGCTCCCGACCAGACCCGCAGCGTATCGTCGAGCAATTCGTCCGTAATCCTGTTCAACGCGAGCGGCCTTGTCGGTCCTGCGGACACAGGGACATTACCTCGAGCCGCGTCATCCTGTCCAGTAAAATCTGTGAAAGATTCTGTGCCGATTTCTTGTATTTCTGTGGCTGGAATTTGCTGAGACTGCGAGTGCGGCATGGAGGATTGACCCTCAGAGGCGTTCCAAAGCGGCATGAGCAACGAAGCAATCATGTTCGCCCCATACCTATTGATGGAAAACACTCGCTGGAAGTCCGGCGCCAAGCGCAAGTCCTGATTTGAAAGGGAGTTAAAAAATATAAAAATCGGTGTTACGCCGGACTTACGCCGGTGATGCGCCGGTCTTCGGCTAGGTCAACGCTCAAAATGCTCACCGGAAAGTGGCTTGCGCTGCCTTGCGGACTGGCCGGTTCGGTTGGATTTGGCGGCGTGGACAGCTTCGGGATTGAGAGTGATTTCCCGCTTCCCAACGCCAGCAATTTCTACATTCTGAAGCCTGACGCCGCCGGGCCTTGTGGCTGAACCGCGCTCGGTTTTGATGAGGCGCTTGCAGATCACCGCCCCGATCTGTTTACGCAGGGTATCGAGGGCATTGCGCGTTGTGCAACTGGCTCCGTCCGCGAAGGGCCGGTCGAGTTCGAGCGGGAGGTGTATCCCGTTTGTGATATTGAGCGCCAAAACCGTGAGAAAGTTGCGGGTGGTTTCATTGAGCTTGTACGTCAATGACGTTTCGCCGTGCCGGAGTTCACGGGTATCTACGTTGAACCGCAGCGGACTTTCATGGACGCGCGTAGACTGGCGTTCGCCGGACTTGTTGCCAATTTGTTCGTGTTGCCAATTTGTCATGTCTTTTACCGAAGGCAAATAATACAGGTTAATGTCGATCCTCCGATCAGCGACAACGATCGATTGTGTCATTGATTCGACGACCTGCCGTTTCTCTTCAGGCGTGAAGTGCGGCCAGATTTGAACATTCTGGACCAGTTCACCGCCTTCGCTTCCGGTTTCGAGCGGCACCAGGAAGCAGGTTTTGAACTGGTCGAAGAAGATGTTTTCAAGACGACGTGCTGGAACCTTTCGCCGGCAGTTCGCGCAAACATATTTGTCGGAGTTCGTTGGCACGTACATTTTCGTGCCACACGCGCACTGGACGATTCCGGCGAAGAGATGTGCCGGTGTTTTCGGAACGGGATGTTGCAGCAATTCCTGGCACTGCCGCCAAACTTCTTCCGAAATAAGCGGCTCGATCTTGAACGTCGAGGTTGCAGCGCCGGTCACGATGGGATCGCGGAGCAACCTGCCGATTGTTGCGTCTGAAAAAAGCGACCCGTCGCGCGTGCGGTGGCCAGCTTCGTTCAGTAATTTGGCGACTGTCTTTTTGCGGCCATGACGGAGAAAAAGCTCGTAAAGCTCCTTTCGAATGGGAGCCTCGACGGGGTCCGGCACGAGTTCGCCTGCCGGTTCGCGCCGATAGCCGAATGGCACATGCCTGGAAAGTTTGACCTCGTTGGTTTGAGACATGCGGCAACCACCTATTTTCTTCCGTCGCGAAGACGCTTGGTGGCATTCCTGACGGCTTGCGCCACGCCGCCTTTCTTGCTGGAAGGTGCGCTCGCGGCGGGCGGGTAATTTACGCGCACGTCGCATCCGTAACTTGACAGCGCGCCTTTCGCCGTGATTGAGACGCCGTCGATCAAGCTATGCAGGAATTGGAACGCTTCGGTTGGCGTCACAAACTGGACCCGCTCAAGCGCGTCAGCAGGAAACTTGGCAGCGGCACTGCGTTTCAAGGCGTCGAGTTTGCCGCGATCGGTGCAGATCATCAGCAGGTGATCGTAGCCGGCCGTCAGGCATTTCGTGAGATTGCTCAGTTCATCGGCAATACTGGTTGTGACGGAAATTTCGCAGGCGATGGATTCGGAGCCGGTTTCGATTTCGACATCGACACTGCCCTGTCCGCTCGGAAGTTCCTGTTCGATTGCAGCCGTAAAGCCGAGATCGCCAGCCCAATCGCAAAGCACTTGCTGAAAAACTTTGTGCTCGTGGCCGCCTTTGCCTGGAGTGGACTTGGCGATTTGGAGCGGCGCGGGTTCGGGCCTCGGCGCCGCTGGCGTGGGAGTGGTATCTTCGGCTTTGGGGAATGCTGGCGCTGCCGGAGTCTGGCCTCGCGGCGGCTCAAGCTCCGTCCGCCTCTTGCTGTGCTTGGCGCGCGAAAATTCCCGAATGCGCCGCCGCCGTTCTTCGGCGAGTTCTTCGTCAACGAGTTCCGGCAATGCGGTATACATGTTGAAATCGAAGGCGGAACGCTCAATGCGGCAGATTGCATCGCCGGTGCCCAAGCTCTGCAAATCGTGAGCATCGAAATTCGAGAAGCCTTCGGTCATGCGCCGCGCGTCGGAGTCGCCGAGCCGGAAACAGACGCGCGTAAAGGCGTTGGCAAGGACGGCATTTGCCACATCGGGATCGCGGCTCACCAGTTGGTGCATGTCCTGGTGCGAGAGAATAAGGCCGAGGCGGTATTTACGCGCGCCGGAGAGAATCGCCGCCATCGACGGGGTGACGAAATTCTGAAATTCGTCGAGGTAGAGCCAGAAGTTTTCACGTTCGGACTGGCGCACTTCCTGACGGCCCATGACAAGTTGATGGAATTTCGAGACGAACAGCGAGCCAAGCAGGTATGAGTTTTCCTGCCCGATCAATCCTTGCGAGAGTTTCGCCAAAAAGATTTTCTTGGAATCCATGATGCTCGCGAAGTCGAGCTTGTTCTCCTTCTGGCAAACCATGTGGCGAATCGGCTTGGGGCGCAGGAAGGAATCGAGCCGGGTCAACAGCGATGCTTGCGGCTTGCCGGAGAGGAGCGGAAATTCCTTCTTCCAGAAATACACGACTTCCTCGTCACGCACCGTTTCAAGAAATTCCGCGCGGAAGCCCGGTTCAATCAGAAACCGCCGTAAATCGGAGAGCGTGCCGCCAGTGCTGCTTTCCAAAAACGAGAGCACGGCGTTTCCGAGCACTGAGGTCATTTGATCGCCCCAGCTTGTGGACAGGCGGCGAAAAACGGAAACGAGGTCCGAAGCCAGCAGGTTCTTTTCGAGATTCGAGTGCGCCGAAAGGATATTGAAACCGACCGGGTATTCTTCATCGGACGGATCGACGAGGACCACATCGTCGTGGCGTTCTGCGGGAATGTGGGCGAGAATTTCATCCACAAGGTCGCCATGCGGATCGAGCACGCCGACGCCCTCGCCGTTTTCAATGTCCTGGATGATGAGGTTGAGTAGAAACGTTGACTTGCCGGTGCCCGACGCGCCGACGACGTGCATGTGCTTGACGCGCTGCGCGGGCGCGAGCGTCACGGTGCTGTCTTCTCCGTTGTGGTTGTTCGTGCCGAGCGTCAACGCATGATTCAGGCAGAGCGTGGGCGCCGGCCTTGTCTTGCGCGTGGCGCGGTCCAGCTTCGGCGTGCGCACCGCGGGTGTCGGCCAATGCGCAAGGCCCAGCAGTTCGTCGCTGTTCAGCAACATGCCGCTGCGGTGCGTTTGTCGCAGTAACAGATCAATTTCCTGCCGGCCACTCGAATAGCCCTTGTTGGAAAGCACGGTCAATCCGTTTCCAGCAGGGGTTGAAAATACGCGCATCGCGCCGTCGAGATTCTTGAGCAATTGCACCAAGCGCTCTTCACTCGCGGCCTTGCAAGCCAGCCGCGCCACCACCGCAAAAAACGGATACGCAATCTTCTTGCGAATATGCGGGCTGAGTTCCGGCGCGAACTCGGCGACTTGAGCCAGCGTCTCAAGCCACGGATTGCGCGCCGGTTCAAAGAGCACTTGGAAGACGGCGGCCTCGTCCTTGCGGATGTCGGAAAGTGCGCCAGCCAGGCCAACGAGCGGATCGACGGGAAAACCCCGATAGGATTCGAGCGGCAGGAGAAACGGCTGCAACAGGCTGAACCCAAAAAGAAAGCGATGCTCGCCTTCCGTCTCCTGCCAGACTTTTTCCAGATGCCCCGTGCGTTTAGCGAAGACAATGTCCGGAAAGTGCGCCGCGAGTTGCGGTTCGACGTGCGCCACGTCATCTTGCTGCGCGACCAGTTGAACCGTGATCGAATCCGCGCGGCCGATCAATTCGAAACAGAGCGGAAAGTGGCAGTACCTGACGCTCATTAAGAATTGCTCGAAGCTGTCCTTGCGGATGCTGATGTGCGGAGGAATGAGCGCTTGAAATTCAACGGGCGTGCTGCAATTGGGAAATGCCAGCCAATTGAGATCGCCGGCAACGACCGTGTTCGCTTTAGGCGCGGGTCTCTTTTTCGGACTCAGCCAGTTGCCGACGGTATCCGCCAGAGCGCTGAGAATCGTCGGCTGCCTGCCGTCGTCCTCGATAACAGCGGGAGCGACGATGATCGGACTGTAGGGCGGCTCGATAAAGACAGGGAAATCCCATTCCCGCGTGCCTTGCCCCAAGGCAAGCCAGCGGGAGAATTCGCTCGCGACCAAATCGGCGGTGCTGCCGTGCGCTTGAGGCCGGGCCAGGGCGTATTCGTTTGCGCTCATGGCCGTCACGCAAGCACCGGAACAGCGCTGGTGCGCAGGCCCGGCACGGAGAGTTTCGTCTGCGTCAATTCGTTCTTCGCTTCCTTCACCGCTGATTCGATTGCCGATTGGTACATGGCGGCAACGTCCATTTGGTAGAAGGTGTTGGGATTGAACAGGAACTTCCAAATCCGGGCGAAGATGCCATTCTTTTCCGGCATGACGATCATGCGGCACGACACGAAAAACCCGGTCCCGAAGGGCGCGCCGCAGATTTCAAACGAAATCTTGCCGCGCTCGGCGCGCAGGTACTCGCGCGCCGCGGACATGATCCAGCCTTCCCGATGCAGGACATGCGACATGCGCAGACCCGGAATCTTGCGGCGCTCAATTGCCTTTTCGACGAGGCCGTAAAAGTGAGTGGGCGAAGCTTGGAAATCTTCAATGAGCGTGCAATGCCCCGTCACCTGTGGCCGGGCCGATTCCCACTCTGTCTTGATGCTTTCCCACATCCCGCCGAGAACTTCTTCCGGCATGACCCCTCCTCCTTTCACCTTGTTGTCTGCCCCGACTTGCTTAGGTGATGGCGAGTATATGCAAGTTCACCAGCCCCGCAATGAAAACTTTCTCTGACTTTTCTGCCGGGCACGCCGGCACTGGCAGCCACTTTTCGAGGCAGCCGGGTGGCCGCAAAACCAGCGTTAGAATTTGATCGTGCCAAGTCCTTCCCCGTTCCTGATTTTCATGCCCACCGTCTCCTTGAGAACACCAATCTCGTGGAGCGACTGGCTGGCTTTTGGGCGCGCTTCTTGTTAGGGAACTGTCGTCACTGTGACCACAGGAGAGACGGCGGAATTATTCGACGTGTCGTAGGCTTTTGCCGTGAGATTGTAGGTGACGCTGCTACCGGTCGGATCCCAATTGCAGTAAAAATTGGCGGAGCGTTTGACAGTGCAAAGCAAAGTGGTGTTGGCGTAGAATTCCACTTTGGCAATTTTTGCATTGTCAGAGGCGTTGGCCCAAAGAGTCCTTGTACTTCTCTGTATGATGTCACCATTAGAAGGCGGAGGTTTCAAGCTGACCGTAGGCGGAGTGACATCTCCCCCTGTTGGTGGCGGGGGAGACGGTGTCACAGGCACCGTGATACTAATAGGAGCGGTGGCGCTTTTCCCTCCCGAAGAAGCTGTTATTCCAAAGGAAGCGCCTGCCGTGTTGCCCGCTGTGTAGGTCGCTGTAGAACCGCTCGGTGCAAGTGATGATTGGCCAGTTGCTGTCCAAGTGAAACTTGGTTGTGGAGACATCGCAGTTCCATTTTGATCTTTTGCGGTAGCGGTAAATGTTTGTGTCGCTCCGGAAACAAGCGAAGCGGAGATCGGAGAAAGAGTGATCGATGTGAGAACAGGAGCTGGCGCGGTGATTGTGACAGAAGCGCTGGCGGTTGCGGTAACAGGATTGTTGGTGACGGTCACCGTGTATGGACCACCCGCTGTGCCTCCGGCAGTGAAGAGGCCGCTCGAAGAGAGCGTGCCTCCCCCATTTACCGTCCAAACCGGGGCGAAGGTCATGGATGCGCCGGTCTGATCAACACCTTGGGCTGTAAATTGCTGTGTTCCGTTTGTCTGCACTGAAGCGCTGGAAGGAGAAAGAGTGATGGATTTTAGGACGGCAGGAACACTGACGGAAGCAGTTCCAGAAACGCTGCCGCTTGTCGCAGTAACCGTGTACGAACCCTTCGCGGTGGCGCTTGCGGTAAAGAGACCACTTGCGCTCATCGTGCCACCACCCGAGACGCTCCAGGTGAATGTCGGTTGGGACGTGAGAGTGCTGCCATTCTGATCTTTTCCAGTCGCGGTGAATTGTTGGGTTCCTCCCGGCTGAACAGTTGGATTGGAAGGAGAAACGGTAATTGTCGTTAGCACCGGAATGACGATGACCGAGAGAGTAGTCGTGCCACTGACACCACCACTTGACGCCGCCACAGTGTAAGGCCCGCCTGAAGTGGACCCCGCAGTGAAAAGGCCGGTGGAAGAAATAGTACCTCCGCCAGTAACGCTCCAAGTGAATGTTGGCTGAAGTGAAAGCGCAACACCAAACTGATCCTTGGCCGTTGCGGTAAACTGCTTGGTTCCGTTAGTCGCGACCAGCGTGGAGCTTGGGAACACGGAAATTGTCGTGAGAATTGGCACGGCGCCTACCGTAACTGTGGCTGTGCCCGACACCGCGCCACTGGTGGCCGTGACCGTGAACGACCCGCCCGCGGTGGAACCAGCAGTGAAGAGGCCGGCGGAATTGATCGATCCGCCGCCCGAAACCGCCCAGGTGAGGGCGGGCGCCACGGTGAGCAGATTTCCAAACTGGTCTTTTGCAACCGCGCTAAATTGTTGCGTTCCGGAAGTCAAAACCGTTGCCGTAGCTGGTGTGACAGAAAGAGTGGAGAGTGTTTGATTGACTGTTGCCGTAACAGAACTTGTGACTGATAGATTACCAGCATCTTTGACAGTAACTTGGAGGTTGTAAGTACCGGCTTTGTCGAAAGTAGCAGTGGTTATCTTTGCGGCATTGGTTGCATTTGTACTAAAGACGACAGGACCAGGAGGTGTGCCCGTAACAGCCCAAGTATAGGTGAGTGCGGATTCTCCCCCATCATCAGTGCCAAGAGCAGAAAGTGTAGCGGTGGTTCCCGTCACAGGACTTGGGGAAACGCTGGCGGAAGTGGCGACAGTCGGCGCTGTATTGACAGTGGCGGAAGGCCCGGACACAGAAAGAGCAATGTTTCCCCATGACCCGCCATATCCATCTACTGCAATGTGGTATGTCGTTCCCGCCGTAGCATTAAAGACAACCCTGCTTCGAGGCGAAGTTCCATTATCATCATTTGAAGCGACGAGGGTGAGAGCGTTGACTGCCGTACCGGTATAGACGCCGAGGAGCGTATCAAAATTGCTTCCCGCGAGAGCGATGGTGGTCGCTCCTGAAGCGGGCGCGGTCCACGTCCACCAGACCGACTTGCCGCCGATCGTGCTGGCGATAGTCGGTTCGCCGGATTCCTTCGTAGCGTAATTATTCGCGCCGGTCGCATTCGCTGCTGAGCCTGTGAGAACAAAAGCATTGGCGAACATATTGTTGAGAGGGGCAGCAGCCGTTACCGTAAGACTCGTTGCCGCTGTCGCTTTTCCGCCTTTCATGTCGGAAACTTCACACATAACCGTGAATGTGCCGGGCGCAACGTATACCTTAGAAAGAACACCAGCGCTCATGTTGCTGAATGTTTTGTCTCCGAAATCGCAGTAGTATGCCAAAGCATCCCCGTTCCCGTCATTTGCGTTCAGGGTAAAAGTAACAGGCTGATACATCGGAATGGAAGTCGCGCTTGGCGCCACAGAAAGGGTTGGGGCGACATTTCCGGAAAATGCGCCGAGATTTACCACCACATCTATTGATGAGGGGACTGTCCCATTTGCCGGATTTTTACGTATCGGTGTTATATATATTCCTGCGCTGGTATCCGCAAGAGTGCGACCAACAACAAGTGCGGCGTCATTCCAGCCATTCGTACCGCCAGGGTTCGTGTCCAAAAGCTGGCTGCCGCCGTTGCTATTTGTCCAAGGATCCCAAAGCACTTCAGCGCCATTCGTCTCCCAGATATTTGCCGGGAAACCCTGCCGAAAACCGATCCAATAATCGCGATCGGTATCTTTGGTAATTTTGAGAGCATATTTGAGTCCAGCACTGAAAGCGGGCTGGTCGAAGGAACTGACAGCATACGTGCCACTTGTGGTGACTGACGTAGTGTTTGCAGGAGGAAGCCATTGCAACCAATATTTTTCAAATGCGTTGAAATATCCTCCCAACGAACTGCTGCTCATGCTGTCGAATAAGTCACCATACTCTTGATTCGCGCCAGCTCCAAGCGTCGTCCCATCAGTAGTAACCCATGTGTTGGCGTGGAAAAGACCATAGTTGTGGCCGAATTCATGAGCCGCCACGGTAAAGCGGGATGACTTGAGCCACACGCCTCGGCTGCCAATGTATGCTTCGCCGCCGAAATTGCCGTAACTGCCGTTGTAACGGACGGCATCAAGAGTGTAATCCAGATAGTTATACCCTTTGGCGAGGGCGGCAGCGCGGGCATCGGCCTGGATCAGGTCATCACCGTATGGGAAGGATGTATGGCTCGCATAATAAGTTGAGGTGTTGGGCAAAACAAGAAGCGGAGTGACGACCGTTGAAAATGAAGTCAAACCGTGGGAATTATCCGACAGGAATTGATTCACCTTTCCCATTTCTGATTGAGCGTCAGTCATAGCCTGAGCTTCGCTAACCTGTGACGATCCAGACGATCCCGGCAATCCCGGAGCAAGTATTCCACCTACCGTACCCGTAATTGATCCTGTGGTATCAACGACATCGGGAAAACCGACGAGCATGTAGAGCACGGTTTTAACACCCGTCGTCGGCATGCTTGAGGTTGACCCGCCTGCGCCTGCGCCACCTGCGCCCAACTGCGCCTTTATCGGAGCAACCACTTCAGTAGCATCGGCATCTGCCGATACAACAATCTGCTGGCCCACTCTCTGGCCTTTCTTGATTTTGATTTGTTCGCCGAGGCGCGGTTTCTTGCCCCCAAAATGAGCTTCAAAAATGTTGCCGTCTTTGCCTTTCAAGCGGTCTTGGAAAATGCCGCGGGCATCGCAGTGCTTTTCGGCAGGCGGAGGAGCTTTGGGATTGTCGGAGTGCGCCGGAGATTCACAAAGACCTTCATCAGAATGCTTCACCAGATAGGTATAGGTATCATTCGGATTGACAGGCGTCTCTATTGCGGAAGCAACCGATGCGGGCATGAGCGCTCTCTGTTCCGCCGTAAAGATCGAGGAAAGGAAACTCTGCGAGTTGCTGTCGGCAAGACGTGAGAGCGCGGCAAAGCGATTCGCGAGAGTCTGTTCAAGTTCGGCGGAAAGCGCCGGTCTTTGATTTTCCGGATACGAACGCAACGCTTCAGCCAGGAAGACCGCTTTGTCTGTCAGGGCTTTGACATTAGTGGCAAGCGAGCGGACGGCAATTGTAACAAAAGATGTTGAGCTAAAATAACTGTCAATAAGAGAATTCGTGTCGATAGCTACCGCTTGAATAGCAAAAAAGAGGACGGCTACATAGATCGCTCCATGAACATACGGATGCGCCGGCTTGTTGTGCCAGTCGGCGTAGGCTTGGCTTCCGTTCTGAAGTTTCTCGTGGATTGTTTTCATGCCTCTCGAATTGAAATAATATCAGTATGTAGTATACAGCATCCACTACCGGTGAAGGAAGGGGGACAATGTGGACAAGAAACCCCGCTCTCGCGAACGCGAGGATGGGGGTTTCAAATAAGTTGTGAGGCACATGCTTCGTGTGACTCTTGAGCGACAACCAGAAAACCACAGGTCAGAATTTGATCGTGCCGAGACCTTCCCTGTTCCTGATTTTCATGCCAACCGTCTCCTTGAGCACGTCAATCTCGTGGAGGGACCGGCTGGCTACGGCTTCAATTCGGTTGAGCGCGCGTTTCTGGTTTTTGAACCGGCCAACGGTGCGCTGAATCTCGCTCAGGGCGTACACGGCTTTGGCGAGCATAATATTTTGGATTTGTTCAATTTCAGTCATAGTGATTTTACGAGGCGTGAAATCTCCAGTTTTCTTTCCTCGATGAGTGCATTCATGGCGATAAGCCCTTTCTCATCTTCATTCTCATCCTTACTTCTCTTATTAGGTTTATCACTTCTGAAGTCAGGTTTATCATTTCTGAAGGGAGGTTGAGCAGATTTGATAAATCCAGGCCGATCATTTCCGCTAAACCTGTGGATTCCGTGTGGATTAGCATTTTTGACAAACCTCTTCTTGGCTTTTGGCACCTGGATGACGATGCCGTAGGGCGCATGGACGAGCGTGAGATAATTCCAGCGGGCCAGTTTTTGCAGGTTGCGGCTGACTGTGACCTCTGAAGTCCCCAGGCTGCCGGTGAAATCGCAGAGGTTGACCGGCTTGCCGCCGAGGACAAGGCCCAGGCCATCTGCATTGATTTTAGTCACGCGGTCCAAGCACCAAAGAAATTCCCAAACTGCAACGCCCATCCTTCTGCGGTGCTTGGCATCGAGGAGGCCCTTCGAGACGATGAAATAATACATGGTAATGAAGCACGGCCATGGAAGCGCCAGCTTCCCTTTTCCCCAACCCTTCCGCTTTCGACAAAGCGACAAATGCGTTCCCCTCGTTATGAGTAAGGAACCAAAATTTAGGGTTGGAGAAAAGAGACATAACGATCAGGACGCTTCCGATGGCGGCGCAAGTTCAATGTCGCTTTTCACTTCGTCTCCCCAGGCATCCCAGCCGGACACCCGTTCACGGGCGAACAGTTCAATGCGGGGCCGGTTGCCGCAGAGCGTGACAATCCGCTCCCGAACTTCATCCGGCTTGCGACTGTGCTCCTGCCGGGGAGCAAAGACCACCGACGAGACGCGGTTGCTCACGCGCAGCGACCTGCCTTTGACGCCGATGAGGCAGACTTCGCAATTGCTCCGGGTGTAGTGGCCCATGCCGAAGAACGGTTTGCCGTTCCGAGCATTGAGTTTGAGCCAGGTGAATCCCACCGTTTTGTACGTGAAGCCCCAGGCCGCGATCACGGCCAGAGCATCGGGCAAGCGCGGAAACGTCGTCCACAGAAACAGGATGCAGTCGCCGGCCGCAATTTTGGAAACTGGCAGTGCCGCGATTTCCGAGGTCGTCAGTGTTTCGTAATAGGCAGCGATGCCTTTGCCCATGACGCGCCAATGACGGAACTTCGAGTAGCGCCAGGGCGGATCGGCGTAAATAATCTGGTAACGCGGTTGAGGAAACAACTGTTGAACGAATAGCGAAAAGCGATTCTGATAATTCGACCGACAAGCGAAGCTACTAATTCATTGGTCAATCTCTGCTTTCCCAGCAAGTACCACATGCTCCACCAGGGTATGCGTATACCCCATTTCGTTGTCGTACCATGCCATTACTTTTACTAAATTTCCGTCTACAACTCGGGTGAAATTAAGGTCGGCAATGGAAGCAAATGGGCTTCCGACGATGTCCCTTGATACAAGCTGTTCTTCTGTTACAGAGAAGGTCTTTGACCATCGTTTATCAGTTGCGGCTTTTTTCAAGATGTCGTTTATTTCTTCTTTCGTCGTATTTCGTTTTGCAATAAATGTTACGTCCACTATAGAGCCGGTAACGACGGGCACTCGCACTGATATGCCATCAAATTTCCCAGCGAGCTCTGGTAATGCTTTCGTCACAGCAATTGCTGCACCTGTGGAAGAAGGCACGATGTTCATTGCTGCTGCTCTTCCCTCTCGGAAATCTTTCTTACTTGGGCCGTCAACGAGAGACTGGCTCGCAGTATATCCATGCACCGTATTCAAAATTGCCTTTTCAATTCCAATTGTTTCGTGAAGGATTGCGATAAGCGGGCTTGCTGCGTTTGTGGTGCAAGAAGCGTTCGAGGTAATTGAACAGGATTTAATTTTGTCGCTATTGATTCCAAGAAGGAACGTGCCGGATGGAGTGTCAGCGAGAGGCTCATCTTTTGCGGGAGCAGTAATAACCACTTTTTTTGCACCAGCGTCGAGGTGCACTTTCGCTTTTGCAAATTCTGTGAAAAGTCCAGTGGATTCTACTACTACATCGATGTCGTGAGCCTTCCAGGGTAATTTGGTCGCATCTTTTTCGGAAATGTAGGCGATTTCTTTCCCCGCCACAAGAAGTGTCGTTGGGTCTTTGATTTTCACTTCAAACGGCGAAGTGCCATATGCAGTGTCATATTTTAAAAGATACGCGATATTTTCGATCGAAGTGAGGTCATTCACCGCCACCACCTCCAATTCCTTGTGTTCAAGAGAGACTTTGAGAAACGCCCGTCCAATTCTGCCAAACCCATTAATCGCAACTCGAATTTTCGCCATAAAGTAAAAATTATTTTTTATAAAAGATAGAGTTATTATAGCAAGATTCTCGGGAAACAAAAAAGACCGTCTTTCGGCGGTCTTGCAGTCTTCACAATCAGTTGTGCTTTCCTTGGATCCCAAGGTTTCTGCCACAGTGCGGGCAAGTGGCAGGAAGTGGCGTGGTCAAAACAGTGCTACACCGGCCGCAGCGATCCGGTGTCGGTATCACGGTCGCCGGTCCAGGTTCCTCCAAAGGTTCGCGCCTTCGGTGTGGCCACGGAAAGTTTGGCCTACGGTGAGCAATTGAGCCGGTCGTTGGCCAACTCCTGTGAAAAGGTTCATGTGAACTCGGGTGGTCCGTGTCCATGTGTCACCTCCAGTGAAAAAAGAAAAAACTACTCCCGTGAAAGAATACGCCCAAAGTGAAAAGAAAGCTACTTGAGTGCACCTTCAAAAAGTTCTTTGAGCAGCGCTGGATTTGCCGAGCCTTTTGTCTCTTTCATCGCTTGGCCGATGAGAAATTGGAGATTGTTGAGCTTACCGGCTTTGTATTCAGAGACAGCTTTCGGATTATCGGCAATAATTTTCTCAATAATTTTTTTCAGCGCTTCCGGGTCGCTTTTTTGGATTAAACCCTTCTCGTCTGCAATCTTTTTCGGATCTCCTCCATCTTTCATAATAACTGCCAAGATATCTTTTGCTCCGCGAGATGAAATTTCTCCGGATTTGAGCATTCTGGTGATCTCGGCAAGCTGTTTCGGCGTAATCATTTTTTCAGATTTCGAAAAATCGAAAGTCTCTCCCGCTTTGGTAGCAGATTTCAAAATTCCCAAGATATCCGAGTACAAATAATTCGCCGCGAGCCTCACATGTTCAATATCTTCCTTGAATTCTCGAGAAAGTTCTTCTATATAGTCTCCCAAAGTGGGGTGCTGGAGAGACACTTCAATTTCTTCTGGTTTGAGTTTATATTTTTTATATTTCTCTCGTTTTATCCACGGCAATTCTGGCATTTCTTTTTTCAGATTTTCAGCAGAAAATTCCGGAATTTCAGAAATCCAAAGTTTCGGAATATCTGGGTCTGGAAAATAGCGATAATCGTGAGAATCTTCTTTCTTTCGCTGTGAGTAAGTCGTCTCTTTTGTCTCGTCCCACCCACGAGTCTCTTGTTCGATTTTTTCTCCCTTTTCGATCATCCGAATATGACGTTCCACTTCATATTCAATAGCCCGCCCAACAGAACGAAATGAATTTAAGTTTTTTACTTCAACTTTCGTACCAAATTTTTTTGGGTCGTCCGAAACAGAGATGTTCGCTTCAACGCGCATCTCGCCTTTTTCCATATTCGCTTCGCCTGCACCGAGAGTTCGTAAAAGGAGTTGCAATTCTTTCGCGAAATTTGTCGCTTCTTCGGCTGAATGAATCACCGGCTCGGTCACAAGTTCCATAAGTGGCACTCCCGCGCGATTAAAATCAACCAAACTGAAATCTCCTTCCTCGTGTTTGGATGTCCCTGTATCTTCCTCAAGATGCACACGTGTTAATTTCACCCCGGCGAGTTCCCCACCAGAAACAAGCGGATATTTGTATTGAGAAATCTGATAACCTTTTGGAATATCCGGATAGAAATAATTTTTGCGGTCAAATTCAGTAAAATCTGCAAGTTCTCCGCCGACAGCGACACCAACTTTCAAAACATGCTTCACAGCTTCTTTGTTTACTACGGGAAGCGTCCCAGGATGCCCCATACATACTGGGCAAATATTCACATTCGGACGTTCCTCGTCGGGGTCGTTCTTAGAATTACAGAACATTTTGGTCTGCGTTTTAAGTTCAGCATGCACCTCAAGTCCAACGGTTGTGTAGTATTTCTTCTCTGACATAAGAGAAACTATAGCAGAAAATATGTCCTAAAAACAGAGAGACTTGAGAAAACAAATACAGTGCTTGACAATAGCACAATATATGTCATATAATTGGACCCGGTGCAATTAAACCCAGTTCACTAGGAGGAAAAAAGGAATGAGAAAAATAGCGGTTGGTGGCGGTCTCGCGGGCGAAAAAGACTGCATTGTGACGGCGAGTCTCCACCATAAAATGTTCGCCTTGACGGCGGAGCAGGGGGCACACATTTCGATTGAGAAGGTCCCCCTCCGGGAAGCAATTGACGCTCTCGTCAAAGAAGGCGCATGGGGGCACGATTCGCTCTACAACAACAAGGGAATCCGGAACTACCTCCGCACCTTCAATATCGAGGTCAGGCCCGGGGGTGGCGACATGGACGAGAAACAGACCCCGGTCAGCGGAGTGATTTACTGGCTGGAGATGAGAAAGACCGGCATGGTTCGATGCCGTAAGGTGACACTCACTGCTATCACGCAGAGAATGTAGTGCCGAAATGACCGCAGAATTTCATGAGTGAAACGACTTCCGAGTGGAAGTCGTTTATTTTTTCAATTTTTTTGCTGCTCTTTCTGCACGCTCTTTTGAAACAAAAAGAAAAGGCGTCGCGCGAGTACGCGCGACGCCAAATTTTCACCTACGACGGAACCCAGAAATAATCACCATGATGGAAATACGGGCCAATTCCCCCGAGTCCATCCTGCTTTGTTACAGACCATTTCAATTTAAAATCTCCTGACCGTCCGACGCAGACGGAAATGACAGTATCCTCTGGCCCGCGTACCAGAAAAAAATTCTTTCCGTCTTTATATACATTATCCGGCCGTTGACCCAGAAGCAGTCCCTCCCCCGCGTCATCGCGTAAGAGCAGAGACTGAACCTGTGGCAGAGCCATAAGCTTGTCACTTTCCAAGAGCCATTCTTTGGCCCCATCGCCAGGTAATGATTTGCCAATGATCGCTTCTACCGCACTTTTGGTGTCGAGTCTTAAATCTCCGGATTCGACGCATGCCTCATAGGCGGAAAGAGCAATTTTCTCTTTTCCCGGCCACAATCGGTTATCATGCAGAAGATGGGTATCGTACATGACACCGCTCTTCATACCAAAGAAACAAGTGATCGGTGTATACTTCTTGCATTCAGGAACAAAAATATTCTCCTTCACCAACTCGAAGAGTGGGTGTTTGCATGCCGAAAGACTCAACGTGCGAGGAAGAAGTCCAAGCGCTCCCCGGATCTTGTCCCTCGCATCCGGTGAAATCCGCTTCGACCTTCCCGCAGTTACCAGTTCTGCAAGCGCTCCGCTTTTGCGCAACTCGCAGAGTTCCTCCTTGGACATATCCTCGAAAAATTTCAGGATTGGTCCTGCTTCTTCTAACGTTGCCTTCTGCATCGAGAAAGCTCCTTTATCTATGGCATGAGCCTCTTGATCGAGTCGAAGGACCCGATACAGGCTTGGCCGTTCCAATTGCACTATATCACTCGGCCTAGAGATATACAAAATTATTTCTTTCCCTTTATTTTTTTCGCCGCTCGTTCTGCTCTTTCTTCAAGAAATTTCGTGGGGGCCGTGTCTGTTTTAAATACTACAGCTTCATCTTCCTCCTTTTTAGATTTCTTCTTTACACCGGATTCTTTTTCGAGTTCTCGCAGGATTTTTATGAGCGAATCTTTGAATTCCTTTATAGATTTGTCATCAATGATTGAAAGCGTGAAGACAAGTTTGTTGAGTTTCTTCGCTTCCGCAATTTTCTTTTTCAAAACTGCCGGCGTTACCAAATCTGTTTTTGTAAGGAGTAAAATTTCTTTCTTTTCCGAAAGCTCCTTGCTATACGTCGCAAGTTCTCCGCGAATCGTTTTGTACGCTTCCGTAATATTTTCATTTTCGAGAGAAACGAGATGCAAAATCGCTTTGGTGCGATTGACGTGACGCAAAAATTTAAAACCAAGTCCTTTTCCTTCCGACGCGCCTTCGATGAGCCCTGGAATATCGGCAAGAATGTAGCCGTGCAAATCTCCCAAGTTCGGCTCGAGAGTCGTAAATTGATACGCAGCAACTTTTGCGTGCGCTCGGGTAAGTTCATTCAAAAGAGATGATTTCCCAGCATTGGGAAATCCGACAAACCCGAGATCCACGACAAGCTGAAGTTCGAGAAAGAAATCTGCCCTCTCCCCTTCATTTCCAAGCGTGAATTGCTCTGGCGCAACATTTTTCGGTCCTTTAAATTCTGCATTTCCAAGCCCCGCCTTTCCGCCTTTCAAAAGGAAAATGAGCTCGCCCTCTTTCAACACCTCGAATTTTTCTCCAGTCGTCTCATTAGTGAGTACCGAACCAATCGGTACATCCAAAATGAGATCCTGCCCGTTTTTGCCCCACACATTTCCTCCCATTCCATTCTGACCATTTTTTGCGGCAAAATCTTTTATATTTCGATATTTGAGAAGAATCGTGTAATCACGAACACCCCGAACATACACGTCGCCTCCGCGGCCGCCATTCCCTCCTGCAGGCCCGCCGAATTCGCGCCCCTTTTCATTGCGCCAGCCAACATAGCCGTCCCCGCCCTTTCCGGCTTTCATATGAAGCGTGATTTCGTCGATAAAAGCCATAGTGCTACAAGCCTAGCTTTTTAGAGCGATATCAGCAAGTTTGAGAGCTCCCTCTTTTGATTTTGCAACTGCTAAAAATAACCCATTATGACAAAATCTCGCATCTGGCACTCCAGTGATCGAAGCCAATTCCGCGTCTTTTTTTCCGGCCCAACTCGCAGGAAAATTTTTCCTATTCTCAAAGGTATTTTTGTCTTTCGAAACAGCGTAGGCACGCCAGGTATTATCAATAGTATTTTCTTGAACAACAAAAAGCGGTTCTGGATGTTTTCGAAGTGTATCTCCCCATGGGTATTTTCTGGAAAGAATAATGAGACGTTTATCGCTCGCTTCCTCGTACGCTTTCTCCACAAATTGCTGCGCCTCTTCCGCGTCTTTTGCTTTTTTAATTTCTCGAGAAAGAATTGTCTTTGCCCACCTTACGGCTTCCATAAAGCATGCATCCATAGTATCGTCGTCTTCCTTCCACGATGGCCTGAAAGAAGAGACAATATCGTTTACTGTATAAGAAGAAATTTCAGGGTAAATTGATTTTACAATATCAACGCCAACATCATTCGCATCAATCGGCATCACTAATTTCTTTTCAATTTTTTCCGCAACTCCAATAGAGCCGCACATTTTTTCTCCATATTGTTTCCAAAAAAGTCCGAACGCCGCGTATGGAATGCCATTTTCTCTTTTGCCAGCGCCTCCAGTTTGATGATGGTCGTACCGATGTTTCGACGGATTATACACCCCCCCAACATCAAAAGTATAATCAGCGTCTTGAATTTCTTTTTCGTTGCGTGTTCGAGTGAAAGAAATATTTTCTCCAAGCACGATAAGGAGTAGCGCGGCCGAGAACACGTCGTCAGCGTGAAAATAGCCATTATGCGTTACTGCTTTGATTTTTTTCTTGAATATCATTTTTTTAGGGTTTTTCTAACCTCTTTCATTGCTTTCGTGTATTGAATAAGCTCGTCCAATGTCGTGGCAATTTTTTTATTATAAGATTCGTCAAGAAGCACACCGCTTGCATCAAAGATCGTATTCACCTTCATAAATTGGACAGGAGGATTAACGGGGATCATTCCGAGATAACTTAAAACCGGCCTTACCGCGTCGATCATTCTCGTCCCGCCAAATGCTCCGTCCGATACCCCGCAAATCGCTACTGGTTTTTTCGCGTATTCTTTAAAAAGAGAATCGATGAACATTTTAAATTCCCCAGGAAAGGAGTGATTGTACTCCGGGATAACAAAAAGAAATCCGTCCGCCTTTTCTGCCACTTCATGCCACGCTTCATTTTTCTCATTTTGTTCAGAACCAAATCGCGCCGTTTTTCCTAAAATATAATCTTTGACATCAATAAACACGGAATCGACTTCCGAACGTTTTTTTATTTCCTTGAACATCAAATGCGCGACCTTTTCAGACCATCGCCCCTCGCGGGCAGTTCCAAGTATTACTGGTATAGAGAGTTTTTCCATCCCGTTAGAAGCTACCTTCGATTAATTGATAATGTTTAGAATAAAGCATGTGATATAAATATTGATTGCTTCTAACGGGATCCATTTTATTTCTGCTTATCGAGACGTTCTTCAATATGATGGACTTCCCTATCGATTTCGTCGAGCTTTTCAGCAACTTTTTTCAAAAGAATATCCTCTTGTTTAATTTCGGCTTTTTCTTCTTTAATTTGTATTTCTGCTTCCTGCACAACCTTCTGTTCTTTCTTGAGTCCTGACAAAATAACTCCGTCAGTGACAAAGAAGGATACAAAGACACCCGTCATGAGAAGTACCGGCACACTGATAAGAATGAGGTGCGGGCCAGTGATAGAAGGAAACATGCTGGCTGTATCCTCAATTCCTTTCCAAAAAAGAACAATAAACACGCCCGCCACGAGACTATACGGAACAGGATGCCTGCTGAAATTAAAACGGATTTTATCTTCGAATTTATCGAACAGATTTTGGATTTTCTTGAAGAAGCTGAGCATGCGTCCTATTATACCCCCACACCAACTTTTTCAGAAGTTGGTGTGGGGGTATACCAGAATATCGAAAATTTTATTCCTATTTCTTACTATCTTTCACCTTCGCTATAAGCCAAGAGCTTGATTGAACTTTACCTCCACGACCTACATTGAATACCAGCTTGATTCCTAGACGCTTGCAGAGCTTTTGTTCTGGATTTAAGGAAGAGCTCGCTTTATTAGCATCTTTTTGGTCGCGATCACCCCCTTTCGAAAGAATATCCGGACGAATTTCTTCGAGCATATGACAAATGCTCATATCGTTAGGATTTTCTGGATGCTTGGTGAGAACAACTTCATCAACCATCCTAAGCGCTTCGATAATCTCTTTCCGTTCAGTCTCCGGCATAAAAACACAGCCTTTCTTCTTTAAAAGCCAGTTATCATTGTTTAAGATAATGATAAGTTTATCTCCGAGTTTTTTTGATTCCTCAAAAAGCCTTATATGGCCGATATGAAGCGGATCAAAGCCTCCGCTTGTCACAACTACAATTTCTTTTTTATTTTTCTTCATTGAGCTCATATTCTAACACTTTATCCCGCGTGTCAAAGTGGAATTTGCCTTTGAATTTTTTACCTGCCAAAAAAAGAGGAAACCAGTACTCATCATCTGACCACATTTTTTTATACGGAATTTTGTCCACAGGAAACCACTTAGGCTTCATTTCTTCACTTTCTTTCGGTTCCCCTGTCCATTTCAACGCACTGAAAAAATGAACATCGAGCACTTCTTCTTTCCCCTCGAACGAAAAAAGGATTTCTGCAAATTTTTCTATCTCAGAAACGGAAACGCTAATTTCTTCGAGCACCTCACGCATTGCGGCCTCTTCTATAGTTTCCCCAACTTCCACTTTTCCACCAAACCCATTCCAGCGTCCCATACCAAACCCACGCTTCTTCATGCCCAAAAGAACTTCTCCGTCCTTCCGAAAAAGACACACGGTAAGCAATTTCCGTTTCATAGAAGGAGCGCAAACTTATTTTCGAGAGCCTTGAAGCAAGAGGGTGAGAAAAACGAGGGCAAATACCGTGAGCGACATGAGCGGAATCGTCACAAAGCCAAAACCAAGAACATAAAGTTTCGCGCAGGAAACTGCCGTTGCGCTGCAGACAACGCTCGGGACAATTCCAAACTGAAGAAGGTACTGATAGACAGCAACAAGTCCACCAAGCCCTGAAAGCCAGAGCAGATAGGGACGCATAAGTTTCGATTCATTTCTTACAAACGAAACAATGAGAAGCACAAGCATCGGATACATAAAGATCCGCTGAATCCAACAGAGCGTACAGGGCTCGAAACCAATAACATTTGAATAGAGAAGACTTCCTAAAACAGAAAGAAATACTACAAAAAAAACATGGTGGTGCGCATACTGATCAATGTGAGCAAATACTTTGTTATTTCTCGTATTTTTGGCGGTGAGAAAAACAAGAAGCACGACAACGAGGACGATTCCAACCAAAGTCAGAATCGAAAAGACGAATGTCAAAAAATCAGAGAAAGTCATTGTATTGGTGAGCTAGTCGCCAGTGGCTGATTACTGGCAACAGGCTGTTGGCCCTCTGTTAGAGGACAGCTTGTTTTGTCTGAAAGTTCCTGAAGTGAAAGTTCGCCAGTAAGCCTTGATCCGTCGGCGAATTCCCAGGTAGGATATGTTTCTATATTTTTATCCTTACACACCTGAAGTTGACCGCTTCCATCAGGAGTGGAACATTCTACATATTTCACATATTTAATGCTTTTTCCGAAAAGTGCTTTCGTTGCTTGGCAATGCGGACACCAAAATGCTCCATAAAATGTCGCGCCTTTTTCGGTGAGACACTGCGCAAAGACATCATGAGTCCCAGGCTGATTCGAATAAAAAACAGAAACACCGATAAGACCGGCGACAATAATGACCATTGCAACAATAACAATAACTGTTGTTTTTTGTGATGAATCCATAGCTACAGGATACCAAAATTCATACCTCGAGACAAACTAGACAATTTTAAACTTCTTCAGATCATCCAAAAGCGGATGTATGACTTCAGATGTAATTGATTCGGGCGTAAGGCTCGTTTTTGAGAAAATGCTCTTTTCCATCTCACATAAGCAAGCCTTGTTTTCTTTAAAGAATTCCTTATTCACAAAGATGCGTTTGCTATTCTCATAACGCTTGTGGCCTTCCGCAAGTCTCTCTTCCATTGAAACTACGCCGTACGGAGAGACCCGCATATCTGCATAGGTTGAGATATACTTTCCTAAATCAGCTGAAGCGAAGGTTTCAGCAATCTTAGAAAATCCAATTGACAGAATATATTCATAGGTTTTCTCGCTAACCCCAATCTCTTTTGCGATGGCAAGAGTAGCGTTATGTTCATCTTCACCATATTTTTCCGCAAATTCCACCCTCACTTTCTGCCAATATGGAATCCCCTCCGGTTCGAACACTTCAGGGAAAATAGTAAAATCGAATTTCAAAATATTTCCCATATCATGAAGCAGGCATGCAGAGACAATATTGTCGGTCAGCACTTTTTCTTTTGCATTCTGGCAAATGTACAAAGCCACTCCGGCAACTCGGTACATATGCATCTCCAGAAACGATACTATTTTATATTTTTTATAAATCGTTGATATCTCCATTAGAATTTTATAAGGTGTTTTGTAAATCCAGCCTTCACTAGTTGTTCATACGCTTCCCAAACCTCTTTTGGAATTTCCTGTTCTATCGCAAAACCTTTTTGGGGATATTCTTTGATACGTTGCAAATCTCCCACCATGAGATTAATTGCATCTTCTTTGGAAATATCCTCATTAGAAAATTCCTCAAAAGAAAGTGGAGGCGAGCTCACGACAAAATCCTTTCCCGGCCAAAGTTTTTTGAACGTAGCGCACACTCTCCTTTGCATATGGGGCTTTTGAACAAGAATGAAACTTTTGGGATCGATCCCCTTATCCTCCAGAAGTTTTCTAGTAAAAACGACATTTTCTCCGGTATTGGTTGCTTTTGACTCAAGAAGGATTTTTTCTTTGGGAACTCCTAATTTTATTGCCGTCTCGGCAAAGATTTCTGCATCAGTGCATTTCCATTTCGCCTCTAAGAGATCGCCAATATGAGAAATTCCTCCGGAAAAGACAATAAGCGGAGCATATCCTTCCAAGAAAAGATGTGCCGACCACTCTGCGATACGAAGATCATTACTACTCAAGCCGAAAATAATATCTGCTTTCCGAAGAGGCTGATTTAAAAAATGGTAATCCCAAATCCTTTTCGCTAGCACATCGATTTCTTTTTCGGTCATCATATTTTTATAGTAGCACAGCAGACGAAAAATCTCCCTTTCGGGAGATTTTTCGTCTGCTGTTTGAGAACAGAAATTATTTGATGATAGTAAACCCGCCAATGATGGGAAGCGGATTCATTGCACCCTTTGCCGCATTCATTATTCCGATGACCATAAGCACAAAAGGAAGCAGTCTTGCGATTTGGAGGAGAAGTCCGATGAGAGGAATGAAAACGAGAAAAGAAAGGACAACCTGAAGAATGATCATAAAAATGAAGAGCACGGTCCCCTGATTCGTATGATAGTTTACAAATTGGCTTCGATTCCCCATAAGAAGCGGCACGAAGAAAATAATGTAGGCAATGATCGCCATTGTCTTGTCCTGATCAGGACCCTGTGTACTCTGTGTTTGATTTGGTTCCATGAATAATGAATTTATGAATAGTGATTCTTTCTTCGACAAAAGAAAGCTTATTTATAATTATACAACCCCTCTTTCCTCGGGCAAACCGACTAATCCACCCCGTAGTACAGCGAAGCTGACTACAGGGCAAGCTTCTAGATTTCTACAAATTGGCCCGTCTTTGTATCCTTTCGGGTCTTGTTCCACTCATGTACTTTTCCATTCATTGCGATATACACGCCATACGGGAGAAGCTCCGCTGCCATAATCGCCGCACCGACATTAAACATTGCGTCAGAATCAGCGAATTTTTCAGGCCGCGATGCTCCGGTAAAGACAATCGTCTTGTTTTTAATCTTCGAAAGAACTTTGGCAGTTTTTGTCATGGTATCCGTGCCATGCGTCACCACTATTTTGTCGCCCTTAACATTTTGGCAAGCTTTCAGAATTTTTTCACGATCTTTTGCATCGAGATCCAGGCTGTCTTTCTGAAGAAGCGGAACAATTTCATACTGAAAATTTGGTTTTATTCTTCCAAGGATTTTTATAACAGCGGGAGCACCAATCTCAAAAGCATACCCCTTCGAGACTTTGGGCAGATCTTTATCGATAGTACCTCCTGTTTGAATGAATGTGATTTTCATAGAAAGATTATTTCCCTTTACCATGGCAATTTTTATATTTCTTTCCACTTCCGCAATAGCATGGATCATTCCTGCCAATTTTCTTGCCTTCAGCATTTTTTATGACAGGCTTTGCAGAGGTGAAAGCTGTTCCTACTCCAGCCGAATCCGAACCGCCGAGCTCTTTCGCTTGTTTCTGAATCGCCCGGAGCTCTGCTTCTTCTTTTGAAAATGCGCCGGTTTGAAGAGAACCGAGAAGAGAAATAATTTGTGCATTGATCGCCTCCTGCATTTCTTTGAAAAGGCGAAGTCCCTCTTTTTTATATTCCACGAGCGGATCGCGCTGGCCATATGCTCGGAGATTTACCGAACCGCGCGTATATTCCATTACTTCCAAATGCTCCACCCAAAACATATCGATAGTCTGAAGGAACATTCTTCGCACTACAGTATAAAATTCATCTTCAGCAAATGATTTTTTCTTTTCCTCCACGAGCGCGATCAATTTTTCATCTCCGGCAATCAGTGTCGCTAATTCCGCTTCAATATCTTCCCGCTTGCCCATAAGAATTTTTCGCCGTCTTTCATAGACAGTTTTTCTTTGGAGGTTCAGCACATCATCGTATTCAAGCACGTGTTTTCGGGCGTCAAAATTGAACCCCTCAATTTTTTTCTGTGCAGACTCAAGCGAGCGAGTAATGAGAGAGTTCTCGATCGGCTCATCTTCTTTCACGCCAAGTCTTCCCATCATCTTTTTAATAGTATCGGATGCGAAAATTCTCATGAGCGAATCCTCGAGCGAGACAAAAAACTGCGTCGCCCCAGGATCTCCCTGTCGTCCCGAACGTCCTCGAAGCTGGTTATCGATTCGTCGCGCTTCATGTCTTTCCGTACCGATGACATAGACGCCATCAAGAGCTTTCACTGCTTCATACGCCTCTGCCGTCGCTGGCGCACCGCCAAGTTTAATATCCACGCCTCGGCCTGCCATGTTTGTCGCCACAGTCACCGCTCCGCGGCGTCCCGCTTGAGCGATAATTTCTCCTTCGCGTTCGTGATTTTTGGCATTCAACATTTCATGAGGAACCCCCTCGTGTTTGAGATATTGCGACAGCACTTCGTTTTTTTCAATTGAAACAGTACCAACAAGCACCGGTTGGCCTTTCGCGTGGAGCTCTTTGACCACTTTCGCAACCGCTTTAAATTTCCCCGTTTCGGTCTGGAAAATGAGATCGTTCAAATCTTTTCTTGCGAGTGGCTTATTCGTCGGGATAGAAACCACTTCAAGTCCGTATACTTTATAGAATTCTTCGCCTGAAGTGAGAGCGGTTCCAGTCATACCGGAAAGTTTTTTGTAGAGACGGAAATAATTTTGGAATGTGATCGAAGCAAAAGTGCGAGATTCTTTCTGTACAGCTACTCCCTCTTTCGCCTCCACAGCCTGATGAAGTCCTTCTGACCAGCGCCTTCCCGGCTGCATGCGTCCAGTAAATTCATCCACAATAATGACCTCGCCATCCTTCACCACATATTCTTTGTCGCGTTCGAAAAGCGCTTTCGCCCGGACAGCAGTCTCGAGATGATGTACAAATTTAATTCCCTTTTCCGTGTAAATATTTTCGATACCAAGTACTTTTTCTGCCTTGGTAATTCCTTCGTCAGTAAGCGTCGCTGCTTTTAATTTTTCGTCCACTGTGTAGTCAGTATCTTTTTGAAGCATACCAGCAATCTGAGCAAACTTTGCATACAAATTTTCTGATTCTTGAGTGGGAGCGGAAATAATAAGCGGAGTTCGAGCCTCATCAATAAGAATTGAGTCTATCTCGTCAACAATCGCGTAATTAAATTCTCGCTGTCGAAGCTTGTCTGTTTCATATTCAATATTGTCGCGAAGATAATCGAAACCATATTCATTGTTCGTTCCATAGGTGATGTCTGCCATGTACGCTTCGTGACGGGTACATGGGCGCAAAAATTCATGGACAACTTTGAACGCACCGACTTCATCAACTTCTTTATCAAGCTCGCGATGAGTAGGATCATAAAGAAAAGATGCCTCATGATTCACAACCCCAACAGAAAGTCCGAGCGCATTATAGATCTGCCCCATCCAGACGGCATCACGTCGAGAAAGATAATCGTTCACGGTAACGACACTTACACCTTTTCCTGTCAGTGCATTCAAGTATGCAGGAAGCGTTGCGACGAGCGTCTTTCCTTCTCCAGTTCGCATTTCAGCAATTTTACCCTGATGCAAAATGATGCCTCCCATAAGTTGTACGTCAAAATGACGCTGGCCGAGGGTTCGGCGGGATGCTTCGCGGACGCAAGCGAATGCTTCAGGAAGAAGATCGTCGAGCGCCTCGCCTTCAGCGAGGCGCTTTCTGAATTCTTCCGTTTTCGCCTTCAATTGTTCGTCGGATAGAGCCTTAATTTCAGCCTCAAAGCCATTGATTTGAGCGACCAAAGGAGAAATAGCCTGCAAAGCCTTGCCGGAATGGTCTCCAAAGAGTTTCTTTAATGATTCAAACATAGGAGGCCATTCTAGCACAAAACAGCTTGTAGCTGGTAGTTTTTAGCTTGTAGCTTGAAATACGGAGAAAAAAACTTGTAATTTTCTTTATATATGGTATAATATAACCTGGGTTAGAAAACGAACTTTGAACACAAACCGAGCCTAAAAGGCTCACTGATTGGAGGTTGATAAGATGGTAGCATTCCTTTTTCTTCTACAGGGTTTTTGTTTCGTGATGGCAGGCGTCTTTTTCAAGGAACAGCCGACTCTCTGGCCTGGGATTCTCTGCCTTGGAATCGCGCTGGTTCTTACCGTGGTTATTGCGCTTTGGGGGCACACAAGTGGCAAACCGGGAGGAGTTTGGAGCCTAGACCGAAACAAGCAGTATCGAGTACTGGCCCGCGCAAGTTCCGAACGCGCTGAGGGAGATGGAGTATATGATCTCACTTTCACCGCCTCCGAACTGGTTGTCCTGCAAAGTGCAGACGACCCAAGAACTGTCTTTACGATAATCACTGACAAGTGCTACGTAGAGAAAGGCGACATGGTGGTGGTCAACGAAGGCAGGTTGGAGGCTGTGCCGGATTACGAAATGGACCTCACGGCCTAAACCGCCAGAATTTGAAGTAAACGGAATTTCCGCGCTTCGACTGGCGGTTTTCTGTTGCCAAAATTTTTAAAATAAAATCGGGCTGGCGTTTTGGCGCCAGCCCGAGGATTCATTTACTTCGCATCTTCACTACCAACAGCGTTATCATACCGACAGCGAACGCTATGTACTCGCTCACCGAAACCCATGTTAACCGAAAGTAGGTCTCGACGAACCAATTATCATTTCCATACCGCTCTACCGCCTGGACTTCATCCTTTGGCCAACGAATCTGCGCGCGCGGCGGCCAGAACGCATCCCTATTCTCCACATCAGTGAAAAGCTTTATGCTGACGTCGGAGAATGGAGCGAATGGTTTGATGCCCCATCCGATTCCGAATGAATCGTGGAAGAGGTGCCACAAGACGCATACCCCGTACAATGCGCCAAACATCTTCCCATATTTGATCCATATAATGGCAAAGATGAAAAAATGCAAGAGCGGCCAATGACCAAATTCCCGATGTTCGTGCGAGTCCGAAGCATAGAAACTGCCAGCGCTGAAAATCTTATTCCAGACCCAAAGTGGATTCGGGATAAGATCGGGAGCAATGACAAAAACAAATGCCCACAGGAAATGCTTCCACTCTAATTGAGTACCGTAACAGTACCCGACCAGAAGCGTAAGAAAGACACTCACCCCCCAATCTCCCACTTCCGGGAGGATGAGTTTCGCGAGGAAAAGCATACAACCTCCTTTCAGTGAAAAAAATGAGGCTCACAATGAGCTCTCTATGCTAGAGAATAGAATAAATATCCTGTTTTGTCAACTACACAATGTTGACCTCAAATTCAATTTCAATCCCTGTTTTTTCTTTCACTTTCGCTCGCATTTCTTCCGCGAGTTTTTTTATTTCCTCTGCAGTAGCTTTGCCCCAGTTCACAAGCACAAGCGCCTGATTTTCAAATACTCCAGCATCACCATGCCGCACGCCTTTGAATCCGCAGATAACATCGAAAAGATAGCCAGCAGGAATTTTTACCAGCCCCTCCCCTGCTGGGAATGAAGGAAGTTTAGGATAATCATTGAGAAGTTTCTCAAATTCTTCCCTCTGGATAATTGGATTTTTGAAAAATGAACCAGCTGTACCGAATTTTTTCAGATCTGGAAATTTCTTCGAGCGGATTTCAATCACAGCATTTCTAACTTCTTCCTGCGTTGGTTCAGTAATCTTCTTCTCTTCTAAATATTTCTTTACATCTTTGTAGCTCGTATTAAGCTCGCCGTTCTCTTTGAGAAAAAATGTAACTTTCAAAATAACGAGATGTTTCCCCTCTTCATGTTTAAAAATACTGTCGCGGTAGCCAAATTCGCATTCCTTTTTTGTCATTGCAAAAATCCCTCCGGTTAAGGGATCGAAAACTTCGACAGAATCAA
The DNA here is from genome assembly GCA_028714635.1 of Candidatus Paceibacterota bacterium. Taxonomy (NCBI): domain Bacteria; kingdom Bacillati; phylum Minisyncoccota; species Minisyncoccota bacterium. Next base: position 28,771 of record JAQTLZ010000001.1, on the reverse strand, counting down.
AAATATCTTTCACCTCGGCGCCGTAGGCGCCGATATTTTGCACCGGAGCTCCTCCAACCGTTCCGGGAATTCCAGAAAGGTTTTCAAGTCCGAAGAGAGCTCGTTTTACTGTCTCGGAAACTAATGTATCCCAATTCTCCCCCGCTCCAACATGGACAAGCGTGCCTTTGGCGATTTCTTCAAATTCAATTCCTTTCAATTCAATTTTTACAACCAGTCCGTCAAATCCTTTTTCAGAAATAAGCACATTCGAACCCCCACCAAGCACAAGCATCGGGACTTTTTTCTCTTTGGCAAAAGCAACCGCCTCCTTCAAATCCTTCTCATTTTGAACAAGACAAAAATACCGGGCTTTGCCCCCGATCTTAAATGTTGTATGCGGTGCTAACTCAATATTTTCCTGAATCTCCATTGATGGTACTTTCGATGCAAGAATTTAGATGCTATCCGAGGCGCGGATGAGCATTGTGACCAAAATGTACTTAATAGTACATTGCGGGAACAAGCGGAATCCGCAACGATGGAGAGCGCTAAATTATTGCGTCGATACATAGTCGGCGGATGCTAGCTCCAAAATAATGTCTTATATGTGAGTGCAGAGCCGCCGACTATATATCGAAACAATATACTTTATTATAACATCAAAAGAAACTGCCAAAAACTTTACCCCGTAGCAAGCTTTGCTCTCCTACTGGGGTTGACTTTTAAGCTAATGTTTGCTACGATACAGTCGTGTGAGTTAACGAAAGTTAGTTCCCAAAAAGAATGTCTACGTGAGCCCCCTCCTCGGAGGGGTTTTGCGTTTTTATACGCCAAAATAGTCCCGCAAAAAACTATTGATTCGCCTTTTTGTACACATCGAGCTTTTTTTCGAATTCCGCATTGAGCGCACTAATCGCGTCTTTTTCCGCCTGACTCAAAAGCCCCGTCTTTAATTCTTGCTGAAGAAAAACAGTATTGAGGTCGATATATTTCTTCAGCTGGCCGGTTCGTACATAGGCGCCGACAAGTTTGTTATCAGGAACGAGATACGTATGATATCTCGGCAATAGGAGTTCTTTCACCAAATCATCCCTTTGAGCAAAAACCGCGAATACTGCATAGAGAGTCCGGATAGAATCATTTTCCGGCTCTATATCGAATGCCTGTTTCATAGTTTCTAACCCTTTATCTTTAAGATCAGTATCGAAGTATGTGATTGCGATCGCAGACAACATATCCTGCCTCTTCGGTGAAAGTGCAAGAGCCTTTTCAATATTTTTCCTTGCCTCGTCAATAGCGCTAAACCGAGTAAGAAATTGCCCTAGAAAAAATGGATACCGAGCATCAAGCGGTTCCTCTTCTATTTGTTTCTCCATCTCATCTTTGGCAAATACAATATAGTTCTTTTTTAATTCATCCGAGGCTGAAGAAGCAGCAACACTGGAAGCGCTTTGAACCAGTTGAGTACGTATTTCCGGCTTCCCCAAAGTGTCATAAGAGAGCGATTGTTTAAAATAATCGAGACTCTTTGCAGGATCAACTCGTTGCCATTGTAGCGCATTTATAAGAGAAGTGTTGGAAAGTATTTGGGGAATATTGAGAAAATAAATTGCAATCGGTAAAACGATGATAACTACGGGGATAAGAATAGATTGGACACTTTGAGATGGCTCGTTTGAAATTTTCTTGGGAAACTCTTTTTCTGAAGCATCAGCTATTCCATTTTCTATAGATACAAAATGAAAATAAGAAAGTACGAAGATAAAAAGAAGGTAGCTTGTGAGATTATCGAACACGAAAAGGTTGTGGCAGAAATATGCAGCAAGCAACCCCGTGAACACGGCCTTATCGGTCGCAGAAAATAAACCTCTTTTCTTCCAAATACAGAAAAGAGACACTACGAAAAGAGAAAGGTAAGCGAGAAATGCTAAAGCACCTCCCGCAATAAGCCAGTCGAGGACTACGTTATGGGTGCGGTCAAACCAAGGCTCCTGATTCCACATTTTCGCGTCATAATATTTCTGAAAGACGAGGATAAAATTCTCCTGTCCCCAACCGAAGATTGGGTGTTCTTTGAAGCCTTGATACGCCATCTTCCAAATGAGAAATCGCGATTCGGTGGTCTGCTCTGTTAAAGAAATGGTCGCGAAACGATTCAAAACGGAGCTATTCTTCACAAAACTTGTGTTTTTTGCCGCAAAGAAAAGCAGGACGATGGCAACTACGCCGACGCTGGCTATTATGGATATTTTTCTCAAGGTTTTGCGTTCTCTCTCAAAAATGCCAACAAGGATAGCGATGAGGAAAAATCCTCCAATAAGACCAATGATGGAACCACGAGTTGCTGTGTAATAAACAATGACAGTATTAAGAAGCGCCACCCCGGCATATATAATCTGCATCCGCCTTTCTCTCGAACGCAAAAGAAGGAAAAGAGCAAGAAAGACATGGAAGATCATATAAATCGCCATATAGGCAGAGTTTCCAATCGGTCCGTCTACACGAGAACTGCTTTGATGAATTTCAAGAGCGCCGAAAAGCTGAAGAAACCCGTACAACGCCATTGCCATACTGACTACAAGCGCGGAATTGAAAAAACGCGTCCATAGTTTCTTAGTGTTAAGCACGGAGCTTCCAACAAGAAAGAGCGCGAAAAGATGGAGGTGAGTGATCAAACCTTCCATACGCTCAAAGTTGCTCCAAAAACTCCTATATGGATTAACTCCAAGAAAATCTGCGAGAGTAATAGCAACAATGAAAGCCAGAAAGGCATAAAAAAGTGCTGAGCGCTTGGGCAGGAAACGTCTGTCACGAAAGATGAGAATGAGCCAAAGGCCAAAAATGATTTCTACGATAATGCGGAACACAAAATTCTTTCCAGTAATAAATGGGAAAAACATCGAATTGAAAACCAAAAAGGGAATGAGGAGAAGAGCAAAAATGCCGACCAGAATGCTTCGGTGGAGAATTTTATTTGTTTCCATGAGAGGTACTATACCACACGCTTCAACTTCAAAAAACCGAAGAGATTGATTGACATCAAAAAAAGAGCGGGATACGATGAAACGACGATGAAACGCGCTCTCATTACGGGAATTACAGGCCAGGATGGCTCATACTTGGCAGAACTGCTTCTCGAAAAAGGATACGAGGTCCATGGCATCATAAGACGCGCAAGCACCTTTAATACAGAGAGAATTGAACACTTGTACCAGGATCCTCACATACGAGGAGTAAAATTGTTTCTTCACTACGGAGATCTCGGAGATGGAAGTAATCTAAACAGAATCCTGGAAGAAGTGAAGCCAGATGAAATTTATAATCTCGGAGCGCAAAGCCATGTCCGCGTGAGTTTCGATATTCCAGAATATACGGCAGATACAGACGGATTGGGAACACTTCGCATTCTCGACGCAATCAGAGACACCGGAATTAAAACAAAATTTTACCAAGCTTCGTCAAGCGAAATGTTCGGGAAAGCAATTGAACTCCCGCTCAAGGAAACCAGCCCCTTCTATCCCCGATCTCCCTATGGGTGCGCAAAACTTTACGCCTACTGGATCACCAAAAACTATCGAGAAAGTTACGGCCTTTTCGCTTGTAACGGAATTTTGTTCAACCACGAATCCCCTCGCCGAGGAGAAACATTTGTTACCAGAAAAATCACCCGAGGGCTTTCGAGAATTAAGGTCGGAAAAGATGAAAAACTTTTTCTCGGAAATTTGGATGCCAAAAGAGACTGGGGCTACGCAAAGGACTTCGTCTATGGAATGTGGCAAATGCTTCAAGAAGAAAAGCCTGATGATTATCTCTTGGCTACAGGCGAAACACATACTGTACGAGAGTTTGTCGAAGAATCGGCAAAGCTCCTCGGCTTTGAAATCGAGTGGAAAGGAAAGGGACTCGAAGAAAAAGGGATGGATAAAAAAACAGGAAAAACTATTATCGAAATCGATCCGAGATATTTTCGTCCCGCAGAAGTGGATGTGCTCCTCGGGGATGCGACCAAAGCATTCAAAACATTCGGATGGAAGCCAAAAGTGGGATTTAAGGAACTCGTAAAAATTATGGCTGAAGCTGATCTCAAACTCGCGGAAGAAAAATAAAAAGATGGACAAAGAATCAAAAATATTTGTAGCAGGACATACCGGTCTTGTCGGAAGCGCAATAACTCGCGCTCTGGAAGCGGAAGGCTACAAGAATCTCATTTTAAAAACACACAAAGAACTCGATCTTATCGATCCGCGAGCGGTTTCCGATTTTTTCGAGAAAGAAAAACCAGAGTACGTATTTTTAGCAGCGGCAAAAGTGGGAGGGATAATGGCAAACCAAACCTATCCCGCCGATTTTATCCGCGAGAATCTTCTTATTGAAAGCAATGTCATCCACGAAAGCTACCGAGTCAAAGTGAAAAAGCTCCTTTTCCTCGGCAGTTCATGCATCTATCCGAAACTCGCTCCCCAACCGATACGAGAAGAAAGTCTCTTGACGGGAAAACTTGAAGAGACGAACGAGGCATACGCGATCGCGAAAATTGCAGGAATCATAATGTGTCAATCATACAATCGGCAATACGGAACAAATTTCATCTCTGCAATGCCGACAAATCTCTACGGCCCGAATGACAATTTCAACCCGGAAACCGCTCACGTCATCCCCGCCCTCATCAAAAAATTTGATGATGCGAAAAAAGCTGGCGCAGAATCAGTGACGCTTTGGGGAACGGGAAAACCCCGTCGAGAATTCCTCTTCGTAGATGATCTTGCCTCTGCATGCATATTTCTTATGAACACCTACGACGGAAAAGATCATCTAAACATAGGCACGGGAGAAGACCTCACTATAGAATCTCTGGCTAATCTTATTAAGGAAGAAATCAAATTTGAGGGAGAAATAAAATGGAATGCCGGAATTCCCGATGGCACTCCTCGAAAACTTCTCGACGTAACTCGTCTTCACACTCTTGGTTGGAAACATAGTGTCTCGCTTGAGGATGGAATCAAGAAAACTTATCTCTGGTACAAAGAAAATACCAAGTGAACCTTTTGACACCTTCTGACACCTTGCTATAATGGCAAGTATGGAAGAGATCAAGCCTCATGGCGTCTATACTACTGCGGAAACAGAGAAAGTTCTCCGTGTAAGCACAAGCACCATGAAAAGGCTTCTCAAAAAGGGTCTTATTCGTGCTAATAAAGTGGGTGGGCAATATCGAATACTCGGAAAGGAAATCATACGGCTCATATCTCCCGAAGCCGAAGAGAAAGCTGTCCGCTCCTACCTTTCGCTTAAAAAGAAAGTCACTGATAAAATGAGCGAGTGGTAAGAATATTTATTACGAATTATCTAGTAATTCTTAAAAAATCATGAAAAAGGTCTACGTAGCAATGAGTGCAGACATAATTCATCCGGGCCATTTGAATATCATAAACACTGCATCCCAATACGGAGAAGTTATAGTTGGGATCTTAACTGACAAAGCTATCGCTAGTTATAAACGCTTGCCTTACATGACTTACGAACAGCGGAGTGAAATAGTGAAGGGATTGAAAAACGTATCCAAAGTAATCCCGCAGGATACATTAGACTATGTTCCCAATCTGAAAAAAATCAGACCTGATTATGTTGTACACGGAGATGACTGGCGGGAAGGAGTACAAAAAGAGACTCGACAAGGAGTCATTAATGCACTAAAAGCGTGGGGTGGTAAATTGATAGAACCAAAATATACTTCGGGCATTTCTTCAAGCCAGCTTCATAATGCTATAAAAGAGATCGGCACCACGCCAGATATTCGCAGATTGAGACTGCGCAGATTACTAAATGCCAAAAACATTATCAGCGTTATGGAGGTGCACAGCGGATTAGGAGGTTTAATCGTTGAAAATTGCAAAGTATCTCAAAAAGGCAAGGACAAAGAGTTTGATGCAATGTGGCTTAGCAGTCTCACAGATTCGACATCAAAAGGCAAACCAGATATTGAATGCGTGGATCTGACTTCCAGATTGCATACGGTCAACGATATTTTAGAGGTAACCACAAAACCAATAATCTACGACGGAGACAGCGGCGGGCATCCAGAACAATTCGTATTTACTGCTCGGACATTGGAACGGCTAGGAGTATCTGCCATCATTATAGAAGATAAAACGGGATTGAAACAGAATTCTCTGCTAGATCAAGGAAACATCCAACCGCAAGAAACAATAGAAAAAATGAGCGAGAAAATTAAAGCGGGAAAACATGCACAAGTAACGGAAGATTTTATGATAATTGCGCGATGCGAAAGCTTGATCATAGGAGCTGGCCTCGAAGATGCGTTAAAACGAGTCACCTCTTACATAAAAGCTGGCGCTGACGCCATCATGATTCATAGTAAAGAAAAAACACCCGATGAAATATTCGCTTTTTGTAAAGCTTATGCAAAACTTCCTCTCTCCCGTCATGTGCCTTTAGTTGTCGCACCAAGTACCTATTCACAAGTAACGGAAACCGAACTGCATAAACATGGTGTGCAGATCGTCATATACGCGAATCAGCTACTGAGAAGCTCATACCCAGCAATGCTGAAAACAGCAGAGACAATACTTATGAACGGAAGGGCGAAGGAGGCCGATAAATTATGCGTCTCCATTAAAGAAATAATCGATTTAATATAAATCCACAGAATTATGATCGGCTCTAAAAAATTCTATAATTGGCTTGACCAGCAAGGGATTTCATTCTTTACGGGTATTCCTGATTCACTCCTAAAAGATTTTTGTGCCTTCCTTTCCGTCAATGTACCAAGTGAAAAACATGTTATTGCGGCAAACGAAGGTGGCGCTGTTGGGTTAGCCACAGGACACTATCTCGCCACAGGCAAACCCGCTCTTGTATATATGCAGAATGCTGGACAAGGAAACGCAGTCAATCCCCTTCTTTCACTTGCCGATCCAGAAGTGTATGGAATCCCCATGATTCTTCTCATTGGTTGGCGAGGAGAACCGGGAGTACAAGATGAGCCCCAGCATATCAAACAAGGCAAAGTAACTTTGCCTTTACTAGATGCAATGGGAATAGCCTGGAAAATAATACCTGAAAACGAACTAGACGCTCGAAAAGTGATTTCAGAGATAATTACTTATGCAATTAAACATAGCTGCCCCGTTGCACTCATCGCAAAAAAAGATACGTTTGAGAAATATGCTGTCTCGACAAAAAAATCTTCTTTTCTTCTCTCAAGAGAAGATGCGATTCGAGAGATAGTGTCATCACTTCCTCATCATGCAGCAGTCATCTCTTCCACTGGGCATATCTCTCGCGAACTCTTTGAGCTTCGCAAAGATGACCACCGAAAAGATTTTCTGACTGTAGGTTCGATGGGACACGCTTCACAGATTGCAATGGGAATTGCGATGCGCCATCCGAAACGTACAGTAGTCTGTTTGGATGGAGACGGCGCAGCGCTTATGCATCTTGGATCATTAGCAATCATTGGCCAATCCTCTTTAAAAAATTTTAAGCATATTATATTAAACAATGGAGCCCATGGTTCAGTTGGAGGACAACCGACTGTTGGTTTTAAAATAGATTTCCCCAAAATAGCAAAAGCTTGCGGTTACACATTTGTGAAATCAGTTCACACAAGGAGAGAAGTCAAAAAAATCATGCCAGTACTTTTAAAAACAAAAGGAAAAAATCTTCTCGAGATCAAAGTTTCTTTAGAAGTACGCAATGATTTGGGTCGACCAACTTCTACCCCCGTAGAAAATAAGGATATGCTTATGAGCTTCCTGAACGGAAAAAATGAATGATACAAAAATCCAAAATGTTCACTCCGGAGAAAAGGGGTCTTTAGAGTTCGTTGAAAAATTCTTAGATGGACGAGAAAAAAATTCATCAGTATTTGTCGTTGCTGGAGAGTCTTCTTTTAAATTGTCTGGAGCAAAAGCATTTTTCGAAACGATACCCAATATTCCTATGACTTTTTTTCATGATTTCTCCTCTAATCCAAAGATGGAGGATGTAGAAAGAGGAATAGAAGTGTTCAGAAGTCTGCCCCACAGTCTTATCATAGGTGTGGGCGGAGGAAGCGCTATCGATATCGCAAAATCAATCAATTTTTTCGTATCCCATAAAATTGCTCCCAAGAAATATAGCCCGGAGGAGAAAATCCCGGCCCAATCCTGCATGCCTCTTATGGCTGTACCAACAACGGCCGGCACTGGAAGTGAGACTACCCAATTTGCTGTACTGTACGATGGAATGATCAAAAAATCAGTTGATCATAGTTCAGTCTTACCCTCGCATGTACTTTTAAATGCAAAATTCACAGAATCACAATCTCCTTACCTGACAGCGTGTGCTGGAATGGATGCCTTTGCTCAAGGAATTGAATCATACTGGGCAGTTAACGCGACTAATGAATCCCTGCGATACAGCGAAGAATGCATACGGACCTGTTTAAAGCATCTAGAGAAAGCTGTTGTGAATCCAAACAAAACAGAGAGAAAAGAGATGTTAAATGCTGCACACTTGTCAGGCAAAGCAATAAACATCGCGAGAACTACAGCACCTCATGCGTTTTCATATGCCATGACCGCCCACTATGGCCTACCGCATGGCCATGCTGTTAGCCTCACTTTACCAACAATGTTTAGAATGAACGGTAAAATAACTTCACAAAATATCGATACTCGTCTCGAGCTTTATTCCTTTCGACAAAGAATGCAAAACCTTTATTCTTTTTTTGGAATACACCATGAGGCAGATGACGTAGCTGCTTTCCTGGAAAAATTGATGGACAAAATTGGTTTGCCTAGAAAATGGTTTACTGAAAAAAAATATAATCTTGAAGAAGTAAGGAGTACGATCATACGAGAAACGAACCAGGAGCGCCTACGAAATAATCCTAGAAAAATCGAGGACAGTGAACTTGCAGAGATCGTAAAAAATATATACTAGAAAGTGGACTTCAAAAAAAATGTTTAACTATTTGCTCAAAATCATAAAACATCTTATGCCGGAGTGGATGTATGAACGCCTCATTGGACAATGGGGAGATGGCTTTAAGAAATATTTTATGAATACCAGCTGGATGTTCTTCGGACAAATGTTTTATTTACTGATGACCTTTTTCATCGGAGCATGGGTGGCAAGATATCTCGGACCAACCAATTACGGCATTGCAAACTATGTTTTTGCCTTTGTTGGGATCTTCGGATTCATCGCAAATTTAGGCATCGGAACCATTTTAGCTCGTGATTTAGTAAAACACCCAGAAAAAAGAGAGGCTCTCATGGGAACCAGCTTCATTCTTTTATTTTGCGGGGGAATTATTGCTTTTTTATCGGTCGTCATATCGGCCTTTATCTTTGAACCGTCTTTTTTCCTTAGAAATCTGATAATTCTATACTCTTCCACCTTCATCTGGTCAGGATTCGTAATTATCTCTACCTTTTTCCAATCATCAGTTCAGGCGAAAAAAAACGTCAGCGTATCCATGATATCAACCACGGCAGCGTCAGTGTTAAAAGTTATGCTTATTGTATACGGGAAGGGAGTTACCTGGCTTATATTTATCCTCGTTTTTGAATCTTTGCTGAATGCGGCCATGAGTTTTTACATCTACAGGAAGAATGGATACAATTTCCGACACTGGAATTTTGAAAGAGAAATAGCAAGAGATATGTTATGGGGAGGACTTTTTCTTATGCTTGCAGCTGGTGCCAGTTTCTTATTCTTAAAAGTCGATCAAATAATGATCAAATGGTACTTGGGCGAGACATCGGTGGGTTTCTATGCAGCTGCAGTACGATTAGTTGAAATATGGTACTTTATTCCTGGAATTATCTGCTCATCGCTTTTGCCTGCAATTGTAAACGCAAAAAAAGTTAGCGAAAAAATATATAAAGATCGTCTGCAAAAATTGTACATGCTTTTAGCTTTTATAGGAGTGATAATCGCCGTTCCTTCAACTTTTTTTGCGCCATGGGCAATCAAGCTTTTATTCGGTAATGCTTATATGGAAGCCGTGCCAATCTTAAGAATTTACGTTTGGTCTGGAATCGGGTTGTTTACGTTATGGGGCCTGCAGCAATATTTCTTATCCGAAAACCAATTGAAAGTAATTTTCTACTTGTACCTTTTCCCAATGATCCTGAATATTCTTCTAAATTTCTTACTTATCAGTAAATTCGGTTTAACAGGAGCAGCTTGGGCAACACTTATCTCTTATTCAGCTGCGCCAATATTAGCACTAAGCTTCATGGGTGCCCATAAGTCGAGAAGCGCTTCTAGAGTTGGAATTTCAAGAGAAATATAATTATCCCGTAGTGAAAATCGAATTATGATAAACGAACAAGAGAGAGAGGAATGCCGTCAAGTACAGTTGAAACTCTTGGGGGCGCTTGACGCAATTTGCAAAAAACACCAATTAACGTATTGGATCGATTTCGGTACTTTACTCGGCGCTGTGCGACACGGAGGTTTTATTCCGTGGGATGATGACATAGATGTCTCAATGCCCATAGCAGATTACCGAAAATTCATAGAAATCGGAGGAAAAGAGTTGCCACGGGATGTTTTTCTTCAAATCCCCCAAACTGACAAAGCATACAAACAATACTTTGCCAAACTCCGTGATTGCTATTCTACCTTTCTTGAACACCACGAAACGGGTACGGAACCGTATCACCATGGCATCTATATAGATATTTTTCCTTCAGTGGTATACCCAAGGATGCCGAGAATGTTGCGGAGAGTTCTAACCTACGCAACTTTAAGGACGCGAGAAAACACTTTCGTAAAATCAAAAAATGTTGTTTTAAATTATTCGGCCTATCTTTTTTGTAAATTAATCTGGTTCATCTTTTCACCCTTCAGGGGCGACAAAATTGGACAAACACCTGAAGACAACGGCTATATGTATGCTATACCTCTCGAATATCTCTACCCACTTAAAGACATAAAATTCGAGAGCAGGCTCTACCCCGGACCAGGAAAGCCTCATGAATATTTATCTGTCATATACAAGAATTATATGACTCCTCCAACCCCTGAAAAGCGGATAGTTCACGCAAAAACTATCCTTCCCCATACTCCCTGTAATCACCCGCGAGCATTGCATAAATAATCTTTATGGAAACCTCACAAAGAAAATTGGCTCCTGTCGCTATTTTTGTTTATAACCGTCCAGATAACACTCAAGAAGTAGTTGCGGCGCTTCAAAAAAATTACTTGGCGAGCAAAACAGATGTCTTCTTTTTTTCTGACGGACCAAAGACCGAGCGAAGCAAAAAAGACGTGGAAGAAGTTCGAAAGTATTTAAAGACAGTTACAGGATTCAAATCTGTAACCATCACAGAAAGAAGAGAAAATATATATCTCGAAAGAAATATAATCGAGGGGGTCACCGAAATAGTAAACAAATACGGAAAAATTATAGTTTTAGAAGATGACGGAGTGTCTGCAAAGAATTTTCTTACATTCATGAATGACGCTCTCGATTTTTACGAACATACGGAAAAAATTATGCACATAGCGTCTTTTACATTTATACGGATGCCCCATGATTATCGAAAAACTATTCTTTGGCGCTATTCAGAAAACACCGGTGGCGGATGGGGTACATGGAAAAATCGTTGGGATAAATTTCACTGGTTCCAAAATGAACACGAAGCTCTTTCTCTTTTATCTGAAGAACAAAAAAACAAAATTGAGCTGGATGGTGCTTTTAGATGCCTGGGTTCATTAAAAGCACATCCTATTCCCTGGGACATTTGTTGGTACATCGCCATAACATTGAATAACGGATTGGCGGTGAATTCTCCCAGATCTCTTATAAAAAATAATGGGCTATTCAATGGAACCCATTTTACTGCTCTCAATCGATTGCTCGGCAAAAGTCCTTTCGAAGTCGATCTTGATAAGAATGAACTTATAATAATGGGAGACAAAATCACAGAAAATGTTGGGGCAATTGAATTATTAAAAGAATTTTATGGCAAAATGGGCGGGAGAAAGAGAGATAAGATATTGCATTTCTTTGTACAAATATTGGTATTTCTCAAGATCACAAAATTGTTGAAAAAATTGCTTCAATAGATTCCTTAAGATAAACTCATACTGTCATGCCCAACCTCAAATTAAGCCTTATAATTCCATGCTATAACTGCGAAAAGACATTGGCAGAAGCTGTAAATTCTTGCTATACACAGGGGTTTCAAAATGATGAATTTGAAGTACTAATGGTTGATGATGGTTCAACAGATAGTACGCCCGCGCTTATCAAACAACTCGCTCTAGAACACAAAAATATTCGATATTTTTTTCATGAAAAAAATCAGGGAGGTGGCGCAACTCGAAATACTGCGGTAGCAAAATCCCTAAGTGAAGTCATATTTTGCCTTGATAGCGACGATCTTTTACCAGCGGGATCTCTTTCGAAAATGTACCAATATTTAAAGGAAAAAAAATGTGATGGCGTAAGCATACATCGCTCGATAAAATTTGGAGGAAACAACATAAAAAACATCGATCACATAGATGTATCCCCTTATCCGGACAAAAAAATACCATTCAAATCACTTATAAGGCCAGAAGAAGAATTCTGCCCGCTCGACGTCACGTTCATGTACACGAAAAACGCTTTTCAAAAGATTGGCGGATATCCAACCAAACACGGCTTCGATACCCAAGGATTTTCTTGGAGATTTCTTTGCGCTGGGCTCGTAGCGTATACATGCCCAGATGCTGAATATTTGCACAGAATACACTTTACTAGATCATATTATCTAAGAGAATACGATGCTGGAAGAGTAAATTATAACTGGAGAGACATACTCTTAGAGCATTACTATGTTTTCAATCCTAAAGCCCTTCATTTTATTACAGCATTTGACTGTTCAAATTTCACGAGGAATATTATGGACGAACTTAGAAATCTAGGCGATATTTTTGTAGTTAATTTGAAAGACGTGCTTGAAAAACCGCATCCTCCAATAAATATAAATCTTCCTGAAAAAATTTATATTCGCAGAAATAGCCTCCAGGGTTATGTGTTAAGAGTCAAACAGTACAGAAATGTATCATCGCTTTTTAGAAAAATTGCAAAAAAATTGCGGCTTTCTCCAACTACAAAGAAATTCCTTCATCGAATAACAAAACCGGCAACATTTTACTTTCTTAGAAACACCTCGAAACCGCTAAGCAACTACTATGGACTCGAACGAGGAGAGGCGATTGATCGCTTCTTTATTGAAAATTTCCTCAAGGAGAATAAGCAATATATCAGAGGCGCATGTCTCGAATTATTAAACAATAAGTATACGAATGTCTATGGAGGAGAGGAGGTTACCAAAAGCGATATTTTAGATATAGAAGACTCAAATCAGAAAGCAACAATAATTGATGACTTACGACAACTAAAAACGATCACTGATAATGCTTACGATTGCATCATACTCACTCAAGTGTTCCAATTTATCGACGATCTCGCAGCGGCAATTTCTGAATGCCACCGTGTACTAAAAAAGGGAGGCACCATCCTTGCGACACTTCCCTGTTTAAGTAGGATCGACTGTGTCGCCGGTCTTGAGGGTGACTATTGGCGTTTTACACTAGCAGGAGCGAAATACTTGTTTCAAAAAAAATTTCTACCAGAAAATCTTTCGATAAAAGCGCATGGAAATGTACGCTCGGGGTTATTTTTTTATGCAGGACTGGCTCAAGAAGATATCTCCCTCAAGGCACTGAAAAAAGATGACTCAGACTTTCCGACGATTATCAGCGTAAGAGCCATAAAATAATGAGAAAATTTTTAAAGAAAAACATCAAGCCGTTTCTCGTCTTTATCGGCTGCTATTCATTTGCATATCGTTTGTATTTTTTTCTCCTGTACTCGAACACAAAACTGATCAACTTTTTCTCAAAAACATTCTCCAAAACAGCGCCCATCCTTCTTTATCACCGAATCACAAAGATATCTAATGATCCGAACATGCTTTGTGTAAGTCCAGAATATTTCGAAACACATCTCCGTTTTCTTAAGAAAAATTATAAAGTGATCCCCTTATCAAAACTCAGCGGGGAGCTAATAGCCGGCACTATCACAGGCAGAGAAGCGGCTATTACTTTCGATGATGGATATCAAGACAATTTAACCAACGCACTTCCTCTTCTTGAGAAATACAACCTCCCAGCAACGATTTTTATTACCACAAGTTCTCTCGGGAAACGAGCGTCTTACGAATGGGATATGGAATATAAAGAAACTGATCGGGCAAATTTCTTGAGCGAAACTGAGATTAAAGCACTTTCTAGTCACCCTCTCATAGAGATTGGAGCGCACACCCTCACTCATCCCCGTCTTATCGATCTTGACCCAAAAGAACAAAGAATCCAGATAGAGAGAAGTAAAACTGCTCTCGAACAAATCACAGGAAAAAGAATCAGCAGTTTTGCTTATCCATTCGGCGGTTATTCTGATTTTGATAAAACATCAGAACGAATAGTGGAAGAACTCGGTTTCGATTTCGGATATTCGAATACTCAGCGGTTCGCACGAAAAACAAAAAATCGCTTTTGTATCCCTCGTATTAATATCCGAGAATATGATGAAAAGACATTCTCCAACATACTAAATCCTCTTTAGTAAATAACACATACTGTTAAACAAATATGATAATATTTAATTTAAAAGGAGGACTCGGAAATCAGATGTTCCAGTACGCGCTTGGCAGAAAACTATCTTTGCAAAATAAAGATATTCTCAAATTGGACGCGACTCTTTTTGATAAGGAAAATCAGAGGCGCTACACATTAGGACATTTTCTGATACAAGGAGATATCGCAACACAAGAAGAAATCCGGAGAATAAAAAATCCCCACGGCCCCCTCTCACATCTCAAACATCTTTTCAAAAAGAAAGTGCTGAGACAATTCAATGTTCGCTTTCTGCCTGAAATACTTTTATTGAAAGGCGATATATATCTGGAAGGATACTGGCAGAGTGAAAAATATTTCAAAGATATCCGACCAATCCTCTTAAATGATTTCACTTTGAAAGACGGACTTTCGGAACAGGCAACGAGAACATTGATGCAAATACGAAATACCAAAAATCCCGTGAGCATCCATGTCAGACGCGGCGACTATGTGAAGAGCCAGGAAGCGAAAGCTTACCATGATATGTGTTCTCCTTCTTACTACAGGCAAGCTCTGGAAATTATAAAAAATAAGACAGACTCCCCCAGTTTTTTTATATTTTCCGACGATATAGATTGGGTAAAGGGAAATTTGAAACTAGAAGGGTCAGTAACGTATGTCTCGAATCCAGCAATCAAAGATTACGAAGAGCTTATCCTTATGTCCGCTTGCAAACATAATATAATTGCAAATAGCTCCTTCAGCTGGTGGGGGGCATGGCTAAACCAAAACCTAGAAAAGATTGTTATCGCTCCAGAAAAATGGGCTAATATTTCCCCTAAGATATATAAAGATATCGTACCAGAATCATGGATCAAAATATAAAGAAACCGAAAGTAAGCGTCCTTATGCCCGCTTACAATAGCGAAGCCTATCTCAAAGAGGCGATTCAGGGAGTGCTCACACAAGATTTCACTGATTTTGAATTTATTATAGTTGATGATGCGTCGAATGATAAAAGTTCACAAGTCATTAAATCTTTTGCGGATAACCGGATCGAGTTTATTCAAAACGCTCACAATGTCGGCTGTATCGCCAGCTTGAATGAGGGTATGAAAAAAGCGCGCGGAGAATACATAGCGAGAATTGATAGTGATGACATATGGATAGATAAGAAAAAACTTTCAAAGCAAGTGGCTTTTTTAGACACACACCCAGAATACGGACTTATCGGTACCTACGCACACGTCATAGATGACTCCGGAAAAACTATTGCTCAGATGAATTTTCCCACTGAAAATACAGCAATCCGAAATAAAATGCTTGTAAAAAATTGTATTGTAAATTCCAGCGTAACCTTTAGAATAAAATTATGGCAAAGCTGTGGCCCCTACAGAAGTGATGAATTATACGCTGAAGATTACGGACTTTGGCTACGCATCGGAAGTGTGTCTAAATTAGTTAACATTCCCGAGTACTGTGTGGCGTACCGCATCCATAAAAATGGAGCTACCCAAAAACACAATTTGAAACAAACCAAGACAAGTCTCTTGGTCGTACAGAGAAATAGAAAAGAATATCCTAACTATGCGCTCGGTCTTTTAAAATGGAGAATAAAGATTCTCCTGGGGTCAATCTGATCATTTTATAAACGAACATCTGACTCCCCTCCCGTTTTTTTAATGAAGACAAATCTCCCATACATAAAATAACTCTCAAGAGCAACGAGCGCTGAAGCTATTATCTGCGAGACAAGATATTGGATTCCCAAAATATCCACAAAAAGATACATACATAGGGTATTCAACCCGAGATTGCAGACCGTGATCGCAAAATAGATGCCCATCTGCGATTTTAAAAGACGTGTCGAGCGGTCTTCAAATGTCCATAATTTTTGCAGAGAAAAGCTCACCCCCCAAGCAAGAATAAAAGCTACTATCGCTGAAAAAAGATACCAAATATGAAATATACTTTTTAGGATAAAAAGCAAAGACAAGTTGACTGCAGTCGCAACCCCTCCAGATATGACATATCTCGTTATTTTCGAAAACTCAAACTTCAAGGAGAAAAAATTCATACTCGTTATTTAAATCGGCGAAAATAATCTATAGTCTTTTTAAGTCCTTCTTCAAGGGAAACTTCTGGCTCCCATCCTAATTCTTTTCTTGCGAGAGAAATATCTGGCTTTCGTCTCTTCGGATCATCTTCCGGCAAAGATTTCAGAATAATTTTACTTTTCGATCCTGTAAGCCCAAGCACTTTCTGGGCTAATTCTAAGACAGTAAACTCTTTAGGATTTCCGAGATTGATCGGTCCTGTTCTCTTTTTTTCCATCATAGCGATAAGGCCGGCGATGAGATCGTCAATATATTGGAAACTGCGGGTTTGAGTGCCATCTCCGTAGAGAGTAAGGTCTTTCCCGGCAAGAGCTTGAACGATGAAATTTGACACCACCCGTCCATCGTCAGGGGCCATGTTCGGACCGTAGGTATTAAAGATTCTGACAATACCAACATCTAGCTTATAAATACGATGGTAATCCGTACAAAGCGTCTCAGCGGCCCGTTTCCCCTCGTCGTAACAAGCTCTAGGACCAAGCGAATTTACATTCCCCCGATAGATTTCCCTCTGCGGGTGTTCAAGCGGATCACCGTACACTTCAGAGGTGGACGCCTGAACGATTCGAGCTTTATTTTTTCGTGCAAGTTCTAGGACATTTTTCACGCCAAGAACACTCGTAAGAAGCGTATGGATTGGATCTTTCTGGTATGCGACAGGAGAAGCTGGACAAGCAAGATTATAGATGCTCCCGATCGCAACATTCAAAAAAGGAGGGTGAGTAATGTCAGCCTCGATAAATTTGAAATTCTTATTTTTCGCATATTTCTTAAAATACGTCTTTTTGCCAGTAGAAAGATTGTCAACAACAATGACACTCTGACCCTTTTCAAGAAGGGTTTTTACAAGATGCGAACCAATAAAACCCGCCCCGCCAGTTACTAAAATCCATTTATGTACTTTTGCCATATGTGTAAACTAATCTGAAATTTTTTTTACATATTTTTTCTATCTTTTTCTCTCCATAGACGCCTTTGAGAAGCTCCGAGTCTTTGCCCGTTGTAGCTAAAAGTTCAATATTTTTATTTTCTGCCGCCCGAAAAAAATCCGTTGCATAGCTCTTTCCCAATGTCTTTTCAAGAAGCGCGCAAAAGGCCGCAAGATCTTTAATGAAACAATGCCCGCCCGCTCCACGCCCATTTCCAGATTTTACCTTGAGATGCGCCCCGCCAATACGTTCATCGGCACCAAGCGCCTCTGCAATAATACTATAGTCACAGGAGAGTGCTTCCGCGAGATCGAATCCTATATTGCTATAAATAACCTTGAGGGCCAAAAAACAATTGCTCAAATATTTTACCAATTCTGCTTCTTTCGCTGACATAATAAAAGAACGGGGCGATTTCGGCATGAGCGAAGATAAGAAATCTGCTTTCTTTTTATAGATTTTCTTTTTATCCAAATCCGCGATATCAGGAATCCCGATAATATTACGACTTGGATGTGCCGCGTCATGGGCGGCATTTGCTTCTGTCAGAAATTCTGGGGCGTGGAAAATACAAATATCGGGAAAATCTTTTTGAATAGCATCTGTCATCCCCGGAAGAATACTTGATTTGATCACCGCTATCTTTCCCTTACCGACAATGGACAAGACTTCGCGGACAATTTTGTCACTGAAACCTTTCTTTGTAGTGGGGGTTGGAACAGCAACAAAAACTACCTCACATTCACTGATCTTCTTTTTATTCTCTTGCGAATTATAAGGAGCTTCTCTACTATAGCGAACGACTTGAAAACCTCGGGATACGAAATCATCCGCAATATGCCTTCCCACCCATCCTTGCCCGATAAATCCAATGGATACTGCTTCCGTTGAAATTCTTTTATTCATCCGAATGAGTATACACCGAAATTACAAAATACAAAACTTGATGTAAGAGACGCGTTCAAAATTACTCTATAATTTTAATTTCATCAATCGGATTTTTATTTTTGGAAACAAAAAGAAACGCAACAATAACAAGAATGAGAAAACCGATAAATCCCAAGATCCATTTAAGAGAATTCGACTTCTCGGAGATGCCGGAATTTTGCACTGATGCAACTGATGACCCGGAAGAAGGTACGGAAACTTGCGGATTAGATGTATTTTTTTCTAGAAGAGAGGCGGAGGAAGAGGGTTTCGGAGTTGCAACCGATCCAGCGACCACTAAAGGAGCGGGAGTCGGCGGCAAGATTTTCTCAGCTCCACCCGGAGAAGGCACACCGGCTCTCCACCCATCACCGAAGCTTTGTATTGAATTTCCATCCCCCGCTCCTCCCCAGGAAGTCATATAGAGAATTCTATCAATCTCATTCCCTGCTTTATCCTTTAAAACTAAAATCTCTCCGGTATTTGAAAGTGAAAAAGAGGAAGAAAAAAGTATCCCCGAAAATCCCGGATTATCAGCTAAAAACTTCTTTGCATCGGAAGCAATTACAGTATATCCATGAGCGGGAATATTGCTTCCACCTTTAATTAGCTTCAAGGGCTCGTGATTCTCCAAAACTTCTTTCGTAGAATCAAGAAGCCTAAATCCAGAAAGCCAGATGGGAACATCTCCCCTGTTTTGTATTTCGACCCATTCCCGGCCAGCATCGCTTCCCCCTTTCAAATCGTACATAATCTCTGTTATAGAGATCGGCAGATCAGCAAGCGCAAAAACAAAGTTGTGAGGGAAGAGAAGTGCGAGAAGAAAGACTGTAGCGAATGAAGAAAACTTACGCATTATTCTCTGGCGGTTTAACATGAAGGAGTTTTCTAAGCACATCTTCAGGAACTTCTTTGGGAGCTTTTTTCTCTTGTTTTTGCTCTGTGTGCGGAGCTGAATGACCCTGTCTCGGAATTTCTCTCTGAATACGAGAGGGGGTTCTCGCTTCCTCTCTTTGACTGCCGGTCTCTAAAGAAGAGTGCTTCTCTTCTGGACGTTCAGGGCGTGCCTGTCTTTCCTCCACTTTTTCTTGTTTAGAAGAAGTGGGATTTTCTTTCTGAAGCGTCGCCAAGAGATTGCGTAGATCTTTCAGGTTCTGGTCATTCGGCTTTTTCTGCGGTTTCGGAGCTACTGGTTTTAAATACGCAAGAGACATCGCTTTGCGAAGTTCCGTTTCTCTCTCCACTTGTCTTGCCATTGTGGGATTGTGCTCTGGAGCCGAAAGGCGCGGAGGTGCTTTCGGCGCTTCCGGCATTTTAGAAGCTTGGGCATGAACGGGTTGCGAAGGACGAGGAGCGGAAACAAATTCGGGACGAAGAGGAGACTGGGAAGGTCTTGGAGAGGTCGTCACAGGCCTTTGTTCTGGCGGAGCCATTTCTTTTTGTTGAGGCCTGCCAACAGGTTCATGCCATCGGCGTATTTCTTCCTCAACGACACTTCGAGGCCGAGCGAATGTATTTCGCGATGACTCAATGATCTCTTCACGAAGCGAACGAAGAGGCTTGGCTATCGGGGGCAAGGTTGTTGCAGAAAATGGCGACGAAGTAACGCCATTGATCATAAGTTTTATGTAAATTTGGGCAAACCCAAGATTCACCAAATCCTCCGCTGTAAACTGCGGAGCAAATTCTTTCTCCAAAACTTCCGCATCAAATGCTCCAACTCGAAATACCAGCATACTGCCTACGTTTCCGAAAACCGCGGCACGCACTTCTTCCGACATTTGCTCGATATACTGGTGAGCCATGGTCAGGTTCAGTTTATACTTTCTCGCTTCGGAAAGAATATCGGCAAAAGATTCGTTCGCAAAAGATTGGAATTCGTCTACGTAGAGATAGAAATTGGGAAGCGTATTCAAAACTGACTCGGGTACGTCTGCTCGGCTCATGGCTGCAAGATAAATTTTAGTGATGAGCATCGAACCAATAAGGTTCGCGTTCGATTCCCCCACTCTTCCTTTCGAAAGGTTAATGATGATAATTTTCCTCTCATCCATCATCTTGCGAAGATCGAAAGTGGATTTCGGCTGGCCGATAATATTTCGCACCAGTGGATTGGAAATAAATTGTCCGATCTTGTTCTGAATCGCCGCGCCAGCCTCGGTCATGAATTTATCAGAATATTTCGCAAATTCATCCCGCCAAAATGCTTTCACCGAAGTATCGGTCACATTCGCGACAACCGCGTTTCGATAATCTTTATCGGCAAGCATTCTGTTCACTCCAATAAGTGTCGAATCCGGATATTCGAGAAGCGCAAGAAGAATGTTGTTCAAAATGTATTCCATTCGGGCACTCCAAGCATCCACCCAAATCTTTTTAAACGCGCTCATGAGTCCGTTTGAAACGAGGTGTCTCTTATCGGGGCCAACGTCTTCCATCACATTGAAAGACACGGGATATTCCATATCGAAAGGCGCAAAATACAGCACATCCTTCATTCGCTCTTTGGGAACGTACTCAAGAAAAAGGTCGGCAGTCTTTCCGTGAGGATCAATAAAAGCCATACCCTCGCCATTTTGAATATCCTGCACGGCCATATTTTCAAGGCAGGTGGACTTTCCCATTCCCGTCTTCCCAATGACATAGACATGGCGAGTTCTGTCTTTCGCTTTGATTCCAAATTTTATTTTCTTATTGCGAGAATCAGTCTCGGCAAAATAGGTCACTCGCTCTGGATCGAATGCATTTTTTCTAAGAAAGTCGTGGTGCCCATGCGAGTCGTGAGATGGAGAAGGGCTATGATCAGTATGAGAGGACACCATAATGGAAATAGTATACAACAAAAAGCAACATCCCGCATGGGATAAGAATAAACACGGGGCTCAACTAGGCCTAGTTATTCAAGTTTTGAGTTCCGCCGTCGAGAGGAGGCTGTGGCAACTTGGAAGAATCGCTCATTTTTTGTGCTCGAAGAGTGTATGAGAGAAAAATGACGAGAAGGCCGATGATAACAAGCAAGACATCATTCCAGGCTCGTGGAAAATGAAGAAATGGTGTAAGAGCAGTCAGGGCGCCAAGGAGAGCAAAACTGCGGACGTAAGATGTTTGTGTAAAATGCATACTGCTATTATAGATAATAATTGCCAAAAATGCGAATTATTTTGGAAAAACTACAACCACAAATTCTCCGCGCACAGTATCTTGGTGATTTTGAAAATGCGCGATAAGTTCTGAAGCAGTCCCCGAAACGCACTCTTCAAACACTTTCGTGAGTTCGCGGGCAACTGCGATTTTTCTCCCCTCCATTTTATTTTCTGTGAAATGTTTCTGAAGCGAAGCAAGCGCTTTTTCAATTCGATGAGGCGACTCATAAAAAGCCACGGTTCTTTTTGAATCAGCAATTTCTCGAAAAAGAGTCTCCCTTCCCTTCTTGTGCGGAAGAAATCCAAGAAAAAGAAAATCCGATGAGGGAGCGCCGGAAATAGAAAGGGCAGAGACGAGCGCCGAAGGGCCTGGAATCGCAACAATTTTCACTTCATCTCCCAAAGCTCCACTAACTTGCGAAACAAGAAGCGAGCCAGGATCAGAAATTCCTGGGGTTCCCGCATCAGAGACAAGGGCAAGATTTTTTCCATCCTTGAGAAGTGAAATAATATGATCAACTTTCGAAAGATCGCTATGCGAATGATAGCTTATCGTTGGCCTTGAAATTTCGTATTTATGGAGAAGCTTCGCCGTCACACGAGTATCTTCACAAAGCACATAATCAACTGACTTGAACACTTCCAAAGCACGAAGGGTTATATCCCCCAAATTCCCTATCGGCGTTCCAACGACATATAGAGTAGACATAGGCGCTATGGTAGCATAATTATAGATATAGACAAATTATCAAAGATGTGGTAAGTTAACCAGGAAATTTAGTACCTGGCACAGCAGAGGCTGGCCAGCATTTGAAAATTGTTGAGCGAAAGCTCGACCGGAGGAGGGAGCACCAATGCAGGAAAGTGCAACTGCTGTGAGACCACGCCGAGGGTCCGAAAGGCTGGAGATTGCTCTGCGGGAAATGCCGAGCAACGACGCGCTCGTCAGGTTGCTCGTAGAGCACGGGTTCGTCAACGTGACCGGCAAGTGTGATCTGCGCACGAGACAAGTCATTAGGAAGGAGGAAGACCCGAGCAGATTCGGCAGGTACAGCGTTAGCGGATACGGGCCGGGCGCGAGAATCGTCGTCGTCGATTTCGACGGCGAAATTCACATGGCAAAGGGAAGCGAGATGCCGGATGAATTGAAGATGCTCGTCAAACCCGGAAACATGTACATCCCCGAACCGAAGTACGCACTCAAAAACGTCCAGTAATCGGACGGGAGACATACGATTGCCGTCATCGCAAGAACATTGCGATGACGGCAATTTTCATTTTAGAAAACTCTCCCCCACTTTATAAATATCCCCCGCTCCGACTGTCATCACCACGTCTCCCTTTTTGGTTTGCTTTTTGAGATACTTCACAATATTTTCAAAGGCTTCCGCATAGTGTGCCTTTCCGCCTTTTTTTACTACGGCTTTCGCAAGCATTTCTGAAGTTATAGACTTATCGAGTTTTTCCCGTGCCGCGAAGATGGGAGCAAAAATAACCTCGTCTGTGTCTTTAAAAGATTCAGTGAAGTCTTTGAAAAATCTTTTCGTCCGAGAATAAAGATGAGGCTGAAAAACAGCCCAGATCTTCTTATTGGGAAATGCTTCCCGCGCCCCAGCGAGTGCGGCGCGCACTTTCTCTGGATTATGAGCATAGTCATCGTAGACCAAGACACCGCTCTTCGTCTCGCCTTTGAACTCGAATCGTCTCCAGGTGCCCTCAAATTCCTCAAGCGATTTTCGGATATTTTCTTCCGGCACGCCAAGTACTCCCGCAACAGTTGCTGCAACTTTGGCATTCTGCCGGTTATGCTCGCCGGGCAACTTAAGCTTCCAATCCGAGAGCGACACATCAGGATAATGAATAACTGTACACTTCAGGGATTTGAGTACGGGTTTTAAATGAGCATTGTCTTTATCACAAATGAGAAATCCACCCTCCGGAATTTTTTTTGCAAGCGTATGAAATGCTTTCTGAATGTCGGCGAGATTTTTATAATAGTCGGTATGATCGAGATCAAGATTATTGATCGCCAAAATTTTCGGTTCCAAATTCAAAAATGCTCGTTTGTATTCATCTGCTTCAACAAGAAAAAAGACGCTCTTTCCTGAAACGAAATTAGAATTTGTAGATTTCAGAATCGAGCCGACAATCACGGTCGGGTCAAGATGCGCATCCATGAGAATTTTTGCGACCATCGCGGTCGTCGTGGTTTTTCCGTGAGTACCCGAAATCGCAATCGTATATTTTTCTTTCGAAATGAAGTGAAGCGTTTGCGGATATGAAAAAACTTTTATTTTTCTTTTCTTAGCGTCCACAAGCTCGGAATGATTTTTGGGGAGAGCGTTTGTATAGACAAGCAAATCGCACCCTTTCGGAATTGCCGACTTTTTCTGCCCGATAGATATTTTTATTCCAAGTTTCTTGAGTTCATCTGTGACCTTCGATCTATCACGGTCTGACCCGCTTACAGCCTTCCCTTCTCCTTTCATCATTCGAGCAATAGCAGAAATGCCAATGCCTCCGATGCCGGCAAAGTGAATTTTTCTCGCGTTCTGCGGAGTTATGGCAGCTTTGGTTTTCTTCATCTATTTCAGATTTTTAACAGCTTCATTGAATTTATCTCCCCTATCGTATTCATTCTTAAACATTCCGAAAGAAGCGAATGCCGGACTAAAGAGGACAACATCTCCTTTCTCTGCAGTCAAAAGGGCTTGCCCGAGGGCTCCCTCAAGACTCGTAGCGAGAGTTGCTTTGATACTTGGAAATTTGAGAACAACATCTTTTATTCTTTCACTGCCGGTTGTGTTTGTACCCATAAGCAGAATGACTTCTTTCGTATATTCCGGAAGAGCGTGGATGAGTTTGTCCATATTAAGCCCCTTGTCCGCACCTCCCATAATGAGAACGACGTTTCGCTGAAAAGCCAAAGTCTTCAATCCCGCGAGCGTCGCGTCAGGAGTCGTAGCGCAGGTGTCGTTATAAAAATAAACGCCTTTGTAATTGACCAAAAATTCGAGTCGCCCCGGCACGCCTCGAAATCTCTCAATTGCTTCCCGAATTTCTTCCATTGTCGCACCAAGCGCCTTCCCCGCTTCGATCGCAAGCGCAATATTTTCTCGATTATGTTCTCCGCGAAGATGGAATTTCCAATCAAGCGGAATTTTGGAAGGTTTTGCTTTCACGAGCGCGCCTTTCATGTCTTTTCCGAATCTTTTTACTATCTCAATAGCCAAATCATCGCTCGTAATACAGACATCTCCTTTTGTTTGGTTGAGAAAAATTTGCGCTTTGTCTTGAAAATAGAGATCTCGGTCGCCTTTGTAATAATTGAGATGATCATCGAGAAAATTCGTAAATATAGAAATATGCGGACTGATTTTCGCTTCGCCAAATCCCTGAAGTTGCCATGAATCAAGTTCAAGTACCATGACGTCCCCCGCTTTCACTTCTCGAATAAGAGGCAGAGTCGCAGTCCCTCGGATGTTGCCCCCAAGAAACACTTTCGTGCTTGTACCATCAAAATGCCTTCTCGCAATCTCATACACGAGTGAGGTTGTCGTAGTTTTCCCGCGCGTACCTGTAATGCCGATAATAGTGACACCAATTGTGAGCTTTGCGAAAAGAGAGGCATCCATTTCGATCGGAATTCCGTTTTTTCGCGCTTCTGCAACATAAGGAGAATCGAGCGGAACTCCCGCAGCTTTCACCACCATATCCCTCCCCTGGAAATCCTTGAGCCTATGCTCGCCAAGAACGTAGGTGATGTTTGGAAAGGCTTCGAGCGCTTTCAGAGAATCTGCGAGTTGTTCCTTGGTTTTAAGGTCGGTAACGATAAGTTCAGCTCCTTCTTCAGCTAAAAACCGCACATCGCCAAGACCCCGGCCTAATAGCCCGAGTCCCATGATTGTTATCTTTTTACCCCTAAAATAGCCCCCGATTTGCATATATAGCACCATACTAGCAAGTTTCAGGCAAAAAAACAGCCCGGAACTTGCATCCGAGCCTTACCACCGAAACTTGCCTTGTACGGGAGGTTCCTGCCAACGAGTCGGCTTTTGAACCATTTCGATTGTCTCTTCCCCGACACTAATGATCACTCCTCCCCCGTTTGAAGGAGCAAAAACTGTCGGGATGATCTTCCATTTGTACTCTTCCGCGAAGCGCTGTTGCAGAAGTCTTACGTAGGGATGATGCGTAATCAGAACGAGAACATCAGAGTCTTTCTCGCGTGATTTCACAAAATCCATAACTGGAAGAACATTTGCGTCCTGGTACTTCCGGCCTGCATAGGCCCCGTGAAGGAAAGCTTCAACGATGCCAGCTTCTCCCGAAGGCATAAGCCGAAGTTCTTGTTCCAAAATATCGCGCGCTTCGATATTCTGTCCGGCAGGAGAAGTGTAGATCTTCTTCGTCATCCCCTTACACTTCTCCCGGAGAAAAGCTCCGTAATCGTGAAAGAGCTCCCTCGATGAATCGGACATCTCCTCAATTCCAACCCCCTTCAAAAGAGGGCTTCGAAAAATTACGATGTATTTGAACATTCCGAGCCCTCCTTTCGTCCTAAATGTACCTTAGCATTTCTATACGATAGGTCAAAACAATTCAAACAGCATCAATTAGTGGGCGCGGGGAGGGTCGAACTCCCATGGATTACTCCACACGATTCTGAATCGTGCGCGGCTACCAGTTACGCCACGCGCCCATATCTGAAAACAATAACACAAGAATTTCGAAGCTTACAGCTTCAGTACCCCGATTGGTCCGCCTCTGGCGGAGCTCAATCGGGCTTCGACTCCTGACAGAAAGCGCCCCGCGCTTTCTTGATCGTCGACCAAACGAAAATCACCCCAGAAGGGTGATTTTCGTTTGGTGCGCGATCCAGGAGTCGAACCTGGGACCCCATCAGTATCAGTGATGTGCTCTACCAGCTGAGCTAATCGCGCATAAAAAAAGACCCACAAAATATAGCAAAAACCTCACACTTTCACAAGAAAAACGACTGGGACAAAACCCAGTCGCCAACGATACTTTCGGAAGTGTAGCGAGAAACACCTCACCACCATTTCCGAAAAAGAAATCTCTTTACATCAGTCGCGCACATCCAGAACAGCGCCGCGCATATGACAAACGATGCTGCCACACCCCCAACAAGGTCGATGACAGAAAAACGTTCCAAGGCCTTGAGAAAACGCTTGCTTACAAATTTTCTCGGCCGGCGAAGCCCATGTGTATTCATTCCTTGCCTCCCACCCGTTTCAGGGATACATTGTTTGGACCATCGATCCACTCGAACACGCCCCCCACCAACCAAAATCCAAGGTCCTGAAACCTCGAGCCTTCCATCATCCTAAAAATGAGCAAAAGAGGAAAGTGCAACAAAGATTCCAACACTTTCTGAAGCAATGTTGGATCTGCTTCATGTCTGTCTTGTTCAACACTATCGCCCGTATTCCACCGATTCTGCCTTGTCATGACAGTCCCCTCCTTTCAGTCTGACCTCGCTGTATTTTCCTCAAGCCAAAACCCATTATAACATAATGATAAATTGCCGGACACCTGAAGGGCGCCGGCAATTGGTTTCGGAAGGAAGTATCATAGAAATTTCTTGACCTTCTCCCAATATTTTTCTGTACTCTTTTTATACTGTCCTTTCGGCCCGCCATTCCAGATGCGAGCCGTTTCTTCGTCCGCACCAGTCTTTGCGTACATCGAGAGATACTTTTTACATATCTCGATGGACAGTTGACGATTCCCCAGACAATCTTCGGCGCGATAGTGCGTACCGAAACGCTGGTTCACATCATCACAGACGGGCTGACGAACTTGGAGACAGCCGTAAGCTTTATTCTTAAGCTTGACGTCTCCAATCACTCTGTCATTCCCACCTGATTCAACACGAATCAAAGCGGAAATGAGAACCTCGCTTGGTTCTGCTGTTCTCACAGATGTTGTGAGAATAAACAACAGACCAAGTACTGCTACAGAAGTTGAAAGGCGCATTGCGCCCCCTTTCTCCTGCCCATAGGCCCCTGTACGCTCTCCCCCACAGCCTACCCTAATAGTATAGCATATTTTAGGATAAAAGTCAATACTTTGAGAACGTCAAAAAACACCCTTGTTGAGGCGTTTTTTGAGGCTTATTTCTTATAGACTAAGTGGTCGAGGATGCCCCAGAAGAAGGTGTTTTCGAGCTAGAAGACATGTTCTTTTTGATAGAAAAGTAATAGACGATTGCCCCAAGAAGGTGACCGAAAATGATAATGAGGAGCCAGAGAGGTTTATTGGGAATATCATGAGTGGCAGCATGGATAAGCATGAAAATCCAGAATATAGTTCCCGCAAGAAGGATGAGCATAAAAATACCTCCGAGACCGAAAATTCCGCCGATGAGCCAACCGGCATTCCCGCAGTCCACCACTTTCCCATTAACTTTACACACTGCAGCTGAAGCTTGCGCAAGTACAGGCATGAGCGCGCCGAAACTTACTGCGATGATAAACCCAAGCTTTTGAATTATGTTTTTCATACATATTAGTATATCAAGAAATCAGACAAGCAAAAACCACCCTCTCGGGTGGTTTTTGCTTAAAATATTCTTTGTTTTGTTCCGTTCTTGCCTAGTATCCATTTTAGACCGAAGTCTAAAACAAATGGTCCAGGTCCTTTTACTCGTCTTTCCGAGATGCCAATCTATTTACAGTTTAGATAAACCTTTCAATGCTCAATTGAGGCATTGAAAATCGACGCCGTAAGTTATGCATTTCCGAAGAAATGAAAACATTTTCAAATTGAAATATTCCACGAGCAGCTTCCGCTACCCGTGCCTTGTTACGACTTACTCCCTGTCGCTGAGCTTGCCTTAGACTCGTACAGGACGAGGCTTCGGGCACTCCCAGTTCCCTTGAGTTGACGGGCGGTGAGTACAAGACTCGAGAACGTATTCACCGCAGTATAGCTGACCTGCGATTACTAGCGATTCCAGCTTCAAGAAGTCGAGTTGCAGACTTCTATCCGAACTTGGCGCGGCTTTCTAAGGATTTGCTCC